>NZ_JBILVF010000149.1:0-8567 GCF_044370595.1 Mycobacterium sp. | reverse complement strand
GTCCAGGTTGCCGGTGGGCTCGTCGGCCAGCAGCACCAGCGGCCGGTTGACGAACGCCCGGGCGATCGCCACCCGCTGCTGCTCACCGCCGGACAACTCACCGGGCATGCGGTTGGCCTTGCCGGACAGTCCGACCATGTCGAGAACCTCGGGAACCACCTTTTTGATGACGTCGGGTTGCTTGCCGATCACTTCCAGTGCGAAGGCCACGTTCTCGGCGACTGTCTTCTGCTGCAGCAGCCGGAAGTCCTGGAAGACGCATCCGATCACCTGACGCAACTTGGGGATGTGGCGGCCGGAAAGCTTGTTGACGTGGAACTTCGACACCTGAATCTCACCGGAGGTCGGCGTCTCCTCAGCCAGCATCAGGCTGATGAAGGTGGATTTGCCCGATCCGGATGGGCCGATCAGGAAGACGAATTCACCCTTGTCGATCTTGAGACTGACGTTGTCCAGTGCAGGGCGCGTCGACGCCTTGTACTGCTTGGTGACATGGTCGAGGGTGATCATCACGGCTCGTCAGTGTAGTCCGCGGAGCGGCCGCTACCGCGGCGGCGGTGCCGTGGTGGTCGAGGCACCTGGTGAAACCGGAGCCGTCGCGACCGACGAAACCGCACCCGCCTCGGGGGTGTCCGGGGCTGTCGTGGCGCTGGTCGTCCGATCCGGGGTCGGTGACGGCGAGGACGCACCGTTGGGCTCCGTCGGTGCGCTTCCACTGGTGGGCGCCGTCGGGCTCGTCGGGCTCGTCGGGCTCGTCGGTGACGTGGGCGTCGTCGGTGTCGTCGGTGTGGTGGTCGGTGTGGTGGTCGCTGTCGTGGTCGTCACCTCAGGGCTGCGTTGCTGCACATCGGTGCGCGGCGCCCAGGTGTAGGCCGGGTCCGGGATGAAACCGGGTGGCACCACGTCGACAGCGGGGATCTGGGGAGCAGGCTCGGGCGAGCCGTAGGTCGCCTGGACCCAGCCGATGAGCGCGAAGGCAACCAGCAAAACAGCGGTGGAGGTGCGGACCCGCCCACCGAACAGGTACGCAGGCCAACCGCGGGTCTCGCGGCGATTATCGACCGCGGTCATCCCAGCGGCCCCTGCGCCGGCACCACCACAGAGTTCTCAACGGTAGTCACGATGCCGGCCCGGTTCAGCGCCCCGACGACCAGCATGCGCAGCCGCCGGCCCGCCTCGAATTGCTTACCCGGCAGCGTCCGGGCCACCATCCGCAGGTTCACCGTGCCCACCTCAATGCTCTCCACGCCCATCAGTTCGGGCTTGTCGAGCAGCAGCTCCCTCAAGTCCGGGTCGAGCACCGCTGCTTCGCAGACTCTGTCGAGCACCTCGTGCACCGCGATCAGGTCGGTGCCCGGCTGCAGTGGGATGTCGACCACGGCGCGCGCCCACTCCTTGGACAGGTTGAGCGTCTTGAAGATCTGCCCGTTGGAGATGGTGTAGACCTCCCCGTCGGCGGTGCGAAGCTTGGTCACCCGCAGCGTCACCTCCTCGACGGTGCCCATCGCGGTGCCGCTGGTTCCCATGGTGAGTTCGACCAGGTCGCCCAGACCGTACTGCTTTTCGGTGATGATGAAGAAGCCACTGAGCAGGTCCTGCACGACGCGCTGCGCGCCGAAACCCAGCGCAGCGCCCAGCACCGCCGCAGGGGCTACCAGCGAGCTCACCGGGACCTGCAGGACGTCGGTGATCTGCACGAACACCAGGACGCCCAGCAGGGCGATGGCGACATAGGAGATGACCGAGGCGACCGCCTGGCCGTGCTTGACACTTTCGGATCGAACCAGCGCGTCGCTCGCGGTGAAGCGGGCGTCGATACGTCGGCTGATCAGCTGGGCGGTCCAGCTGATGAACCGGGCGCCCAGCAGCCCGCCGATCAGCAGCAGGGCAATTTGCATGCCACTGGTCAGGATCCATCCACCGATGGCGCCGGCCCAGAAGTCATGCCAGGCCCGGGCTGCGGACAGGGCCGATACGTCAGTCGTCATCTCGTCGATTGCGCCACCGGATTCCCGCTTCCAGGAACCCGTCGATGTCCCCATCCAGGACTGCCGCAGGATTGCCGACTTCGTAGTCGGTTCGCAGATCCTTGACCATTTGGTAGGGGTGCAGAACGTAGGAGCGCATCTGGTTGCCCCATGAACTGCCGCCGTCGCCTTTGAGGGCGTCGAGCTCGGCGCGTTCTTCCTGCCGCTTACGTTCCAGCAGCTTGGCCTGGAGCACCCGCATCGCAGAAACCTTGTTCTGCAGCTGCGACTTTTCGTTCTGGCAGGTTACGACGATACCGGTCGGGATGTGGGTGAGTCGAACCGCCGAGTCGGTGGTGTTGACCGACTGTCCGCCCGGCCCGCTGGACCGGTAGACGTCCACCCGGATGTCGGTTTCGGGGATCTCGATGTGGTCGACCGTCTCCACCACGGGCAGCACCTCGACCTCCGCGAAGGAGGTCTGCCTGCGGCTTTGGTTGTCGAAGGGGCTGATCCGCACCAGCCGGTGAGTGCCCTGCTCCACCGAGAGGGTGCCGTAGGCGTACGGCGCGTGCACCGCGAAGGTGGCGCTCTTGATTCCGGCTTCCTCGGCGTAGGACGTGTCGAACACCTCAACGCCGTAGTCATGTTGTTCAGCCCACCGGATGTACATCCGCATCAGCATCTCGGCCCAGTCCGCGGCGTCCACCCCGCCGGCCCCGGAGCGGATGTTGACCAGGGCTTCACGTTCGTCGTACTCCCCGGACAGCAGGGTGCGGACCTCCATCGCCTCGATGTCGGCCTGCAGCGTCTTCAGTTCGGCATCCGCATCCGAGAGGGCCTCGGCACCCGCCGGCCCGGCCTCCTCGGCCGCCAACTCGTAGAGCACCGGCAGGTCATCGAGGCGGCTTCGCAGGGCCTGCACCCTGCGCAGTTCACCCTGGGCGTGAGACAGCTCACTGGTGACCCGCTGGGCTCGGCTCTGGTCGTCCCAGAGGTTGGGATCCGATGCCTCGTGTTCGAGCTTCTCGATCCGGGTTTTCAGGGCGTCGACGTCGAGGACCCGTTCCACCGTCGTCAGGGTGGCGTCGAGGGCCGCGATCTCTGACTGCCGATCGATGTCCACGGGGTCTCACGTTACCGGCGGCGCCGCCCCGGTGATTACCATCCCAGGATGCGTCCTTACTACGTCGCGATCGTCGGCGCGGGGCCCTCAGGCTATTTCGCGGCCGCCTCGCTGCTGCGGTTCGCGGATTCCTCCGTCGCCGAAGGTGGCGCTGACGTCGCGATCGACATGCTCGAAATGCTGCCCACTCCATGGGGTTTGGTCCGCTCCGGGGTGGCCCCGGACCACCCGAAGATCAAGTCGATCAGCCGCACGTTCGAGAAGACGGCCACTGATCCGCGGTTCCGGTTCTTCGGCAACATCGCCGTGGGGCGGGATGTGTCGGCCGACGACCTGTCCGAGCGCTACGACGCGGTGGTCTACGCGGTGGGCACCCAGTCCGACCGCGCCCTGGGCATCCCCGGCGAGGATCTGCTCGGCAGTGTGGCCGCGGTTGACTTCGTCGGCTGGTACAACGCCCACCCGCACTTCACCGAGATGGCCCCCGACATCTCAAGCGGCCGGGCGGTGGTGATCGGCAACGGCAACGTCGCGATCGACGTGGCGCGGATCCTGGTCACCGACCCCGATGTGCTGGCCGCCACCGACATCGCCGACCACGCTCTGGACGCGCTGCACCGGCGCGGGGTGTCCGAGGTGGTCATCGTGGGCCGCCGCGGGCCGTTGCAGGGCGCGTTCACCACCCTGGAACTGCGGGAACTCGGGGAGCTTGACGGGGTGGAGGTGGTCGTCAACCCCGACGACCTCGCGGGAATCACCGATGAGGACGCCGCGGCGGCCGGCAAGACCGTCGCCACCAACATCAAGGTGCTGCGCGGCTACGCCGAGCAAGAGCCTTCCGGCGGAGACGTCAAGCGCCGCATCGTGTTCCGGTTCTTTACCTCCCCGGTGGAGATCACCGGGGAGGATCGGGTCGAGACCATCGTGCTGGGCCGCAATGAACTGTTCACCGACGAGCACGGCCGGTTGGCGGCCCGCGACACCGGCCAGCGCGAGACCCTGCCGGCCCAATTGGTGGTCCGCGCGGTGGGCTACCGCGGGGTGGCTATCCCCGGACTGCCGTTCGACGAGCGGTCAGGCACCATTCCCCATACCGAGGGCCGGATCGCCGACCGGGCTGCCGACTACGTCGTCGGCTGGATCAAGCGCGGCCCGTCCGGGGTGATCGGCACCAACAAGAGCGACTCCCAGGACACCGTCGACACCCTGATCGCCGACCTGACCTCCGCGCAGTTACGCGAGGTCGGCCCCGACTACGCCGAGGAACTGGTGAGCTGGCTGCTGGAGCGCCAGCCCCTGCTGATCAGCGACGACCACTGGCAGGCCATCGATGCCCACGAGCGTTCCCTGGGCGAGCCGCACGGCCGCCCCCGCCGCAAGCTGGCCAGTGTGGCCGAGCTGCTGCGCATCGCCCACGGCTGACCGCCGGCGCGCGCCCTGTGCAGCTCTTAGGGCCTGATCGTCTGCAGAGGCCTCACGCTGGCGGCTGCGGCGGAGCGGGGGGCACGGGGGGTGCCGGGGGAACGGGCGGCACCGGTGGAACTGGGGGCTGCGGCTGCTGCGGCGGCGCGAAGAACCACTTATCCGGGTTCTTGGGCGAGTACACCACCGGGATCAGCTGACCCATCGTCGGCCAGTTCGCGGTGTCGACCGCCATCTGCTGATAAACCACATGCTCGTTGACCGTCGGCCCGGTGATCACCCCGCTGATGGTGACGAACTGCTCGCCCGGGGCATCCGGTCGCGGACTGACGCCGGTCACCAGCAGGGTGCCCTGCGCCATCTCCCCGCGCGGGCCGCGCCGGCCCATCAGTCGGGGCCCCACCACCAGAGCCAACGCACCGACGATCAGCAGAATCACCGCGAATTCCATCACGGGGCCATCCTAAGGGGCTGTGGTAGGACTGCAGGCGTGACGGCCGTGGCAGAAGACCTCGAGTTGGCCCTCCTACTGGCCGTCCGCGCCGACGACATCACCGCCGCCAGGTTCGGCGCACTGGACCTGCGCATCGACCACAAACCGGACCTGACCCCGGTGACCGACGCCGACGAAGCGGTCGAGGCCGATCTGCGCGACGTCCTGGCCCGGGAGCGTCCCGGCGACGCGATCCTGGGTGAGGAACAGGGCGGCGCGCCCACCGTCGACGGGCGGCAATGGGTGATCGACCCGATCGACGGAACCAAGAACTTCGTCCGCGGAGTTCCGTTGTGGGCCAGCCTTATTGCGCTGCTCGACGACGGCGTCCCCATCGTCGGGGTCATCAGCGCACCGGCGTTGAACCGGCGCTGGTGGGCAGGCGCCGGGATCGGCTCCTACGCCGCGGTCGGCGACGGCCCCGCCCGACGGCTGTCGGTCAGCGCGGTGCCGGATCTCGGGTCGGCCAGCCTGTCGTTCTCCAGCCTGTCCGGATGGGCCGATCGGGGCCTGCGGGAGAAGTTCGTCGCGCTCACCGATGCGGTGTGGCGGGTCCGGGCATTCGGCGACTTCTACTCCTACTGCCTGCTCGCCGAGGGCGCGGTGGACATCGCCGCCGAACCGGAGGTCAAGCTGTGGGACCTGGCCCCCCTGGACGTGCTCGTGCGAGAGGCCGGCGGCACCTTCACCAACCTCGACGGCGTCCCGGGACCGCACGGCGGCAGTGCGGTGGCCACCAACGGACTGCTGCACCAGGCCGTGCTCGACGCGCTGTGAGCTTGCTTACAGCAGCCGCTGACCTTACTCGGGAGTAAGATACGGTCAGGGCCTGTTCAGCTCTACTTCCGCTCCCCCAAAGGCAGCCGCGATGACCAAAACCCTTCCGCCCAGAGCCAGTCGCGCCTACGAGAGCGGCGTCGGTCAGCATCGCCCCAGGCGATCCCCCCTCGACCTGGGAATGGGCCTGCTAACCCCCTTGCTGGGCAGTGAGTTCCTGGACCGCCACAACCTGCGCGGCCCGCTCAACCGGGCCCTGAAATTCGGCGCGAAGCACGGATTCTCTGCCGCCGGGGCCTCGAGTCGGCAGTTCACGAAGATCCAGGGGGTGGGCAAGCCGGCCACCCGGTTGGATCGCAGCACCGCCGACTACTTCGACCTCACCCCCGACGACGACCAGAAGATGATCGTGGAAACGGTCAAGGAGTTCGCCGAGGAGATCCTGCGGCCGGCCGCCCGCGACGCCGACGACGCCGCGGCCTACCCCACCGACCTGATGGCCAAGGCCGCCGAACTCGGCATCACGGCTATCAAGGTCCCCGAGGTTTTCGACGGCATCGCCGAGCAGCGCACCACCGTCACCAACGCCCTTGTCGCCGAGGCGCTGTCCTACGGCGACATGGGCCTGGCGCTGCCGATCCTCGCGCCGGGCGGAGTGGCCTCGGCACTCACCCACTGGGGCAGCGCCGACCAGCAGGCCACCTACCTCAAAGAATTCGCCGGGGACAACGTGCCGCAGGCCTGTCTGGCCATCGCCGAACCACACCCGCTGTTCGACCCCACCATGCTTAAGACCACCGCGGTACGCACCCCCAGCGGCTACCGCCTCGACGGGGTGAAGTCCCTCGTCCCGGCCGCCGCCGACGCCGAATTGTTCGTGGTGGCAGCACAACTCAACGGCAAGCCGACGATGTTCATCGTCGAGTCCGACACCGCCGGGCTCAGCGTCAAAGCCGATCGCAGCATGGGGCTGCGGGCCGCCGCCCTCGGCCGCGTCGAACTGGACCAGGTGTCGGTGCCGTTGTCGGCCCGCCTCGGCGAAGCAGACGCCAGCGACGCCGAGCACGCCCGGGATTACTCCGAGGCCATCGCGCTGTCCCGGCTCGGCTGGGCCGCGCTGGCGGTCGGCACCTCCCACGCGGTGCTGGACTACGTGATCCCCTATGTCAAGGAACGTGAGGCGTTCGGCGAGCCGATCGCCCGCCGCCAGGCGGTGGCGTTCATGTGCGCCGACATCGCGATCGAACTCGACGGTCTGCGGCTGATCACCTGGCGTGGCGCCGCCCGCGCCGACCGGGGCCTGCCGTTTGCCCGGGAGGCGGCCCTGGCCCGGAAGTTGGGCGCCGACAAAGGGATGCAGATCGGCCTCGACGGTGTGCAGCTGCTCGGCGGGCACGGATTCACCAAGGAACACCCGGTGGAGCGCTGGTACCGCGATCTGCGGGCCATCGGCGTCGCCGAGGGTGTCGTCGTCCTCTAAAACCTCCCTTCGCCAACGAAAAAGGACTCGCCATGGCCATCAATCTGGAACTCCCCCGCAAGCTCGAGGCCGTCGTCGAGATGGGGCACAAGGGCGCCGCGGAGATCTTCCGCCCGATATCGCGCAAGTACGACCTCAACGAGCACGCCTACCCGGTCGAACTGGACACCATTGCCAGCCTGTTCGAGGGCATCTCCGATGCCAAGACCATCTCATTCGCCGGCACCGATGCCTTCCGTGACGCCCAGGACGGCCCGAAGGGAAACGTCAACGGCGGCAACATGTCCGCGTTGCTCAACGCCCTGGAGGTCGCCTGGGGCGATGTCGGCCTGCTGCTGTCCATCCCGCGGCAGGGCCTCGGTAACGCCGCGATCTCCGGAGTGGCCACTGACGAACAACTGCAGCGCCTCGGGACCGGGATCTGGGCGGCGATGGCCATCACCGAACCGTCCTTCGGTTCGGACTCCGCGGCGGTGTCGACGACGGCCGTGCTCGACGGGGACTCCTACGTCATCAACGGCGAGAAGATCTACGTCACCGCCGGCGCCCGGGCCTCCCACATCGTGGTGTGGGCGACGCTGGACAGGTCCAAGGGACGCGCGGCGATCAAGTCGTTCGTCGTGCCCCGCGATCATCCCGGTGTCACCGTGGAACGGCTCGAGCACAAGTTGGGCATCAAGGCCTCCGACACCGCGGCGATCCGCTTCGACAACGTCCGCATCCCCAGGGAGAACCTGCTCGGCAGCCCGGAGATCCAGGTGGAGAAGGGTTTCGCCGGGGTCATGGAGACCTTCGACAACACCCGGCCCATCGTGGCTGCGATGGCCATCGGGGTTGCGCGCGCCGCACTGGAGGAACTGCGGCAGATCCTCACCGACGCCGGCGTGGAGATCTCCTACGACAAGCCGGTGCACGCCCAGAGCGCTCCGGCCGCGGAATTTCTGCGTATGGAGGCCGACTGGGAGTCGGCCTACCTGTTGACGTTGCGGTCGGCCTGGCAGGCCGATAACGGTATCCCCAACTCCAAGGAAGCCTCGATGGGTAAGGCCAAGGCCGCCCGGGTGGCCAGCGACATCACCCTCAAGGCCGTCGAATTGGCGGGCACCACAGGCTATTCCGAGCAGACCCTGCTGGAGAAGTGGGCGCGCGACTCAAAGATCCTGGACATCTTCGAGGGCACCCAGCAGATTCAGTTGCTGGTGGTGGCGCGCCGCCTGCTGGGGCTGAGCTCAGCGGAGTTGAAGTAGCGCGCGCCGAGGCATGACGAAAGCGGGGGCCCCGCCGGTGGCCACCGCCCCCCTG
>NZ_JBILVF010000148.1:0-8599 GCF_044370595.1 Mycobacterium sp. | reverse complement strand
GGCTTCGACTCGAGCGTCTTCGAAGGTACGGCAAGGGTTTTCGACGGCGAGCGCGCGGCGATGGATGCCTTGGAGGATGGCACGATCACTGCCGGTGACGTGGTGGTGATCCGCTATGAGGGTCCCAGGGGCGGTCCGGGTATGCGGGAGATGCTGGCCATCACCGGGGCCATCAAAGGCGCCGGGCTCGGCAAGGACGTGCTCCTGCTCACCGACGGCAGATTCTCCGGTGGCACCACCGGGCTGTGTGTCGGCCACGTCGCCCCGGAGGCCGTGGACGGCGGACCCATTGCGTTCGTCGCCAATGGCGATCGCATCCGCCTCGACGTCGCCAACCAGGACCTCAACATCCTCGTGGACGCCACGGAAATGGAAGCCCGCAAGGCCGGCTTCGCCCCGCCGCCGCCGCGGTACACCCGGGGCGTGCTGGCCAAGTACTGCAAGCTGGTCGGTTCCGCCGCGGGCGGCGCGGTCTGCGACTGACCCACGACCTCGACCGGGAGGGCTTGCCTGCCGTCCCGCAGTGGCGCACAGTGACAAAGATGAACCGCACCGCACTTCGTATCTGTCCGCTCTGTGAGGCGACCTGCGGGTTGGTCCTCACTATTGTCGACGAGGGCGGTGTCGGCCGGGTCACCGGTGCCCGTGGGGACCGTGACGACGTCTTCAGCCACGGTTACATCTGCCCGAAGGGCGCCAGTTTCGCCGAGTTGGACAACGACCCCGACCGGTTGCACACCCCGCTCGTGCGCCGGGAAGGCGAACTGGTGGAGACCGGCTGGGCCGAAGCGTTGGCGGTGGCCGTGCAGGGTCTGCAACGGGTGCAGGCCGACGCGGATGCCTCGGTCGGGGTGTACTTGGGCAACCCCAATGCCCACACCATCGCCGGTGGGCTCTATGCACCACAGTTGGTGAGAGCGCTGAAGACCCGCCAGGTGTTCTCGGCGAGCACGCTGGATCAGATGCCCAAACACGTTGCCTGCGGCTATCTGTTCGGGAACCCGTTCGCGTTCACCGTGCCCGATCTTGACCGCACCGATCATCTCGTAGTGATCGGGGCCAACCCGCTGGTCTCCAACGGAAGTGTCGCTACCGCAGCGGATTTCGGCGGGAAACTCAAAGCCCTCAAACGTCGCGGCGGTCGGCTCACCGTGATAGATCCCAACCGGACCCGCACCGCCGATCTGGCCGATCGTCATCTCGCGCCCCGTCCGGGTACCGATGCGGCGTTGCTCTTCGCGGTGGTCAACGTGCTTTTCGATGAGGATCTGGTGGATCCGGAGTTGGGCACCCTGGCCAGCCACGTGGTCGGTGTGGAGCAGGTTCGCGCCGCGGCGGTGGACTTTCCGCCGGAGGCGGTCGCCGAGCACTGCGGTGTGACGGCAGCACAGATCCGCGACCTGGCCCGCGACATCGCGGCCGGACCGCGAACCGCGGTCTACGGACGGATCGGCACCTCCACGGTGCTGTTCGGCACCCTCACCAGTTGGTTGGTCGATGTGGTCAATGTGCTCACCGGGAACCTGGACCGCCCCGGCGGCGCGATGTTCGCCACCTCGCCGATCGGCGCCGCACCACGACCGGCCCGTCCCGGCCGCGGGTTCTCGGTGGGCCGCTGGCACAGCAGGGTCTCCGGCCGCCCCGAAGTGGTCTCCGAGATCCCGGCGGCGCTGCTGCCCGAGGAGATCGAAACCGCGGGGGCCGGGCAGATCCGGGCCCTGGTGACGATCGCCGGCAACCCGGTGCTGTCCGCGCCGGACGGAGATCGGTTGTCCGCCGCGCTGGATCGCCTCGACTTCATGGTCTCGATCGACCCATATCTCAACGAGACCACTCGACATGCCGACGTGATCCTGCCGCCTCCGCCGCCGTCGTATTCGGCACACTTCGACGTCGCGCTGTCGGCGGTGGCAGTGCGAGGTAACGCCCGGTATTCACCGCCGGTGTTCGCGTTGCCCGAGGGCCGGCCCGACGAAGTGGACATCATCTGTCGGCTGGTGTCCGGCCTCCTGGGCCTGGGAACCGATGCCGATCCGAGACTTGTCGACGACCAGATCATCACGGCCGTTCTGGGCAAGGAAGTCGGTGACCCTGACTCCCCGGTCGCCGGGCGAGACGTCGCCGAGCTGGTCGCCATGCTGCCCGACGGTCCGGGTTATGAGCGGCGACTGGACATGATGCTGCGGCTGGGGCCGTTCGGGGACGCCTTCGGCGCCCGGGCCGATGGGCTGAACCTGCAGCGCCTCAAGGACAATCCGCATGGGATCGACCTGGGTCCACTGACCCCACGTGTCCCGGAAGTGTTGCGAACCCCCTCCGGCAACGTGGAATTGGCGCCCGAGCCGATCCTGGCCGATATCCCGCGGTTACTGGACTCGCTGGACTCGCCGACCGACGGTTTGCTTCTGATCGGGCGGCGGCATCTGCGTTCGAACAACAGTTGGATGCACAATCTGCCCGCGCTGGCCGGCGGTACCAACCGCTGCACCCTGCAGGTCCATCCCGACGACGCCACCCGGCTGGGGTTGACCGATATGGCGGTGGTGACCGGTCCGGCTGGAAAGCTGGTGGTTCCGGTGGAGGTCACCGATGCCATCCGCCCGGGCGTGGTGTCGCTGCCGCATGGCTGGGGCCATACCGCGCCGGGGACACGGCTAACGGTGGCTGCCGCCCAACCGGGGGTCAACGTCAACAGTCTGCTGGACAGTTCGTTGATCGAGCCGCTGTCGGGCACCGCTGTGCTCAACGGTGTTCCAGTCGAGGTGCTGGCGGGCTGAACCCCGGCCGACGGGTTACTTGACCCGGGCGATCAGCAATCCGTCCCAGCCCTTGGCCCCGACGGTCTGGATGGCTGCGGCGTCCAGACCGCGATGAGCTCCGATCAGTTCGAGCATGGCACGCACCCCTCGGGCCTGATGATCATCCTCATCGGGAACCAGGATGCGCCCGGCGCGCACCACGTTGTCCACGACGATGACCGTGCCTGGGCGGCCGAGCCTGACCGCGTGTTCGAGGTAGGCGGAGTTGTTCTCCTTGTCGGCGTCGATGAAGACGAGATCGAAGTCGCCGGTCAAACCCGGCAACGTGTCAAGTGCGGGTCCGACCACGATGTCGACCCGGTCGGCCACCCCCGCACGATGCAGGTTGGAAGTAGCGACCTCGGCGTGACGCGGGTTGTGTTCCAGCGTCACCACACTGCCCTCGGCGCCAACCCCCCGGGCCAGGTAGATGGTGCTGAAACCGCCCAGGGTGCCGATCTCCAGGACGCGACGGGCCCCGCTGATCTTCACCATCAGGTACAGCAGTTGTGCGGTCTGAGCCGACACCTCGATGGGCGGCAGACCGGCAGACTGCGAGTAGCTGAGCGCAGCGTCGAGTGCGCCGTCCTGATCCAGGATCAACCGGTCCAGCAGGGCGTCGACGCCAAGCCACTGATCTGGGCCGATCACCTCGTCCACGGCTGCCACCCTAACCGTGCTCGGCTTTGCTCAGCGCACACCCTCCCTGGCGTACACCACCCGCAGTACGTAGCCGGCCTCCGGACCCATGACAGCGGCGGCCAGTGCGCAGAACGTGGCGACGAACGCGGGTCCGTGTGCGGCGGCATCCGGATCGCTCAGATGGTGGGCAACTTCGTGCAGCACCACCAGTTCCCGCATAGCCCAGTCGGCGCTGAGGCGCTCCGGCACGGCGATCACCGCGGTCTCGGCGGCGTTCTCCGCCAGCCTCCTCTCGTAGTGGGCCGCAGTCGCAGCCCGGCGGGCCCGCACCCGGACCGGACCGACGCCGGGTCGGATCCCGGCGACCGCCGACAGCGCCAGAACCTCGTCGACATAGCGCTGAATCGAACCCACCGACGCGAAGCGGCCTTCTGGTGGCAGCGTGATGGACTCCCCGAAGAAGTCGATCGTCGGCGAATTGTGTTGTGCCGCTCGGTCGAAGAGGGTACGGACGAATCGTTCGGCGGCATAGACCCGGGACCGTTGGGTGTCGCGGACACTCACCTGCTCAGCCGGGTCCGCGCTCCCGGAAGTTCCGGACTGGCACCCAACCGGGCGTCGCGGCCGGCCCGGTCGCCGGCCCGCCGCGCAGCCGAGGAGTAGCCGGCCGACGAACTGCTGGCCCGCCAGGTTCCGCGCGCCTTTGACTGGCTGCGATAGTGGTGGTGAAGCTCAACCTCTTTGTTGCGCAGTGCCAGTGCCGTTCCAGGGGCCGAATCCGCGGACTCAGTCGCCTCGCGCCGGGCCTCGTCTCGTGCCTGAGCCAGCCGCTGGCCGATCCGGGACCCGAAGGCCAGCTGAAAATTCAGCCGGGCGGTGATGGTCGGTGTGGGACGGTGCTCGCCGGTGGCCAGATAGGCGTCGCACGCCCGCACCATCTGAACCACCAGGCTGGCGTACAGGGCGTGGCTGGTGTCGATGTCCTCACCGAATCCGTAGGCGTAGACGAAGGTCGAATTGGATGCCACGTCGCAGCGCACATCGTTGGCGGCAGCGATGGCGGCGAACAGCTGCACGTAGGTGCGCAGCCCGCGGGCACCGGGCTCGCCGATGGTGATGGTCCGCTGGGTCGGCACCTGGGCCGCCGTACGGCTGGCCGAGTGGGCTCGGGCGACCGCGAGGTCAATAGACGTCGCGGTGGCCAGCCGCTGGGCGGCGGCCATGAACGCCTCGGCCTCATGGGCGTTGTCGGTGCCCTCAGCTTGGCGCAGCAACGCAGCGATCCGGGCCAGCATCTTGTCGTCGGTGGTCATGGACGTCACGCTAAACGAGGTGAACGACGCTCCCGCCTGCCCGACGGCCCATCGCGGTGCACAATCCACAGAACCGAGTTCGTCAACAGCACAGAGCCGATCAACACATCGCCGGTGAACATAGGCATAACCCTATGCGCTACTGGGCCACGAAGGTGCTCAGCGCGTCGGTGATCTGCGTCGACAGCGGTGCCTTGGTGGCGTAGTTGGCGATGTTGTCGGTGGGGTCGTCACGCAGCACGTGGTTGACTCCCTGGAGTTCGGTCACGGTCAGTTCAGTGTGCTCAAGCGCGGCGACCAGGGGCGCGATGCCGGTGCAGCTCGCCTGGGCATCGGAGTCCGAACAGCTCAGCAGCACCGGCGTCCCGTCCGGGATGCGGGCAGCCAGGGCAAGTGGGTCGATGGCGTCGGCCTCGGCGACCGCTTTGGCGTTGCCCGGGTTGAGGATCGCGGTGAGCCCGTCCGGCAGGGTGTCCGGTGCGGAACCGCCGGCGCGAACCTGTGCGACGGCCGCCCCCCAGGCAGCCAGGACCTGATCGGCCTGCTGCTGGGTCTTGGCGCCGGCGCGCACCGCGGCGGCAAGATCGTCGCCAACCCGACCGGTGATCAGGTCCAGGTAGCGGGCGGCCAGTGGTTGCAGTAGGCCCAGTGAATGGATTTTCGGAGCCGGCGGGGACATATCGGCGGCCAGCGTCATGGCGTGGATCGCGCCCTCCCCCAACGCATAGACCGAGATCGCATCGGTGCCGGGCCGGTCGGCGAGGAACCGCACGGCGGCCCTGGCACCGTCGGTGTACACGGCGCTGCCCACGTCGGCGGGATTGTCCTGGTGCGGGCCGAGTCCGGTGGCTCCGGTGCCCACCTTGTCGTAGCGCAAGGTCGCCACCCCGCGTTCGGAGAGGAACTCCGCCAGTTGCCGCATGTTTCCGATCGGCCCGGCGACGTTGTTGTCACCGTTTCGGTCGGTGGCCCCGCTCTCGGAGATCAGTAGCGCGGCGGGGCCGGGTAGGTCTCCGGCGCGGTGCCGGTAGGTGCCGTACAACGTCAATCCGTCGGCGTCGAAGCTGACCTGTTGTTCGACCCACGAGGCCTGACCGGGGGGACTCGCGCCCTGGCTGCAGGCCGTCAGCAGCAGCGAGCCGCCCACCACCGCGCCGAGGAGGCGGCTCGTCACAGCCTCGCCTGGATCCAGGTGATGACGTCGTCGAGCACCTGGTCTCGCTCGGGCTCGTTGAACACCTCGTGGTAAAGCTCGGGATAGACCTTCAATTCGACATCGGTGGAACCGACGCATTCCACCAGCCGGCGGCTGCCCTCGGCCGATACCAACTGGTCGCCCTCACCATGTACGACCAGCAGTGGAGCGGTGATGCCAGGCGCTTGCTTGGGCATCCGCTCACCGACCAGCAAGAGCGCCTTCCCGATCCCGGCCGGGATCCGGCCACGGTAGACCAGCGGGTCGGCCTTGTAGTCGGCGACCACGCCCGGGTCGCGCGAGACCAATTCGGCGTCGATGGCCTCGATAGGCAGGTCCGGCAGCACCGAACCGACAGCCTTACCCAGAATCGCCTTGGCCTTGGACACCCTGGTGTGCGCTGCGATCGCCGGGCCGGACAGGATCATCAAGTCGTATTCGTCGGGGTGCTGCACCCCGTAGGCGAAGACGATTGCGCCGCCCATGCTGTGCCCCAGCGCGATGCGCGGGAGTCCGGGATGCTCCTCGGTTGCCGTCTTGACCAGGGTCCGGTAGTCGGAGACGAACTCCTGCATGTCGCGCACCCGTACCCGCTTGCCACCGGCCCGGCCGTGGCCGCGGTGGTCCAGCGCGTAGGTCACCAGGCCGGCCCCGCCGAATCGTTGTGCGACGTGGTCGTAACGGCGGGCGTGCTCGCCGTATCCGTGCGCCAGCACCACAACCCCCCGTGGCGGGCCGGGCGGCGTCCAGACGTCGTACACGATGGGCACTGCGCCGAAGCCCTGGAACGTCCGCTCGGTTCGGGTGACGGCAGGTTTGGCCATGAGGCGAGGGTAGCGGCCGCGCGTCGACACCTGGTCGATGCCCACGGCGAAGAGGTCGGCTCCGATCCGGACAGCCCCCGTAGACGTCCGTGATGCTCCCGAGTTCAGTTCTGCGCCAACCTGTTACAAACATTGACAGAGCTGCCGATGGGGCTATCGTTCTGACGAACCGATTCCACGTTCCCGAAAGGCCACCGATGCGCCGGATCCGGCGACTGTGTGCAACGGCCTGCGTATTGCTCGCCTGGACGACGGCACCGTCAGCGTCGGCGGCAGCCCGCGAACAACTTGCTCAGGCGATCGCGGCGACCCGGGGCAGCTATCTGGTGTACAACTTCGGTCCTGGATTCCCGGCGCCAATGCGCAACGCCGGGGGTGACTGGTATGAGATGACCAGCGGCGGTCGGCTGATGATCGTCAAAGCCGCTTCGCAACGGCTTTCCCCGCGACTGCTCGTCGATACCCATCAGGGCTACCAGGCCCGTTGTGAGCAGACCCCTTCGGCCCGCACCCGCGACGGGCTGGCGCAGACTGCGGAGATCTTCACACCGGTCCAGGCCTGGCAGGTTCTGGGCCGGCCGACCATCGCCGTGAACGCCAACTTCTTCGATGTCCGCACCCAGGCGGGTGGTTCCTGGAAGGTCACCGGGTGCAGTTCGCCGCTGGGAACCTACGTGGACAACACCGGCGATCTGGGCCGGGCGAACATGGCTGTCACCGGCACCCTCCCCTACGCGGGCAAGCAGGGGCTTTCCGGCGGGGACGAGGTCTGGACGGCGTTGACCACTCTGATTCTTCCGGTGCAGGGCGCGCCGTACCTGCTGGGGCCACGCGACTCCCGCGACTACGACGTGGCGACACCGGTGATCACCTCGCTGATCGAGAGCGGAACGCGGTTTGTCGCCGTCGCCGGCCTGAAACTGCTGGCCCCCGGAGACACCGGTCAGCTTAACGACCCGGGTCCGCGCGCGGCCCGCACCGCCGTCGCCTACGCGCGGGACAAGGATGAGATGTACATCTTCCAGGGCGGGAGTTACACACCCGACCATGTCCAGGACCTGTTCCGTGGATTAGGCAGCGACACCGCGGTTTTGCTCGACGGCGGCGGTTCGTCGTCCATCGTGCTGCGCCGCGACACCGGCGGGATGTGGGCGGGCGCCGGTTCCCCGCGCGGCTCGTGCGACACCGTAGAGGTGCTCTGCGATGCTCGCGAGCGGGCCCTACCGGGATGGCTGGCCTTCGACTAGAGACCCAGCTTCGGTGTCAGATCGAGGGATGTGACCGTGGTCATCTTGGTCACCCGCCAATCGCGGCCGTAGCGGCTGAGTTCCAGCCGATAGGACAGGTACTTCATCGACGGGATGTCGTTGTTCTGCGGGGTCGTCGAGGTGGTGTTGGTGTAGACGATCGCGGTGGCTTCAGTGGCCTCGGGGGCACCGCGCAGCGACTCCACCGCGGCACCGACGACCTGCGTCTTGCTGGTCACCTTCGCCTGTTTGTTGGTGGGGGCGATGGCA
The DNA here is from genome assembly GCF_044370595.1 of Mycobacterium sp. Lineage (GTDB taxonomy): Bacteria > Actinomycetota > Actinomycetes > Mycobacteriales > Mycobacteriaceae > Mycobacterium. Next base: position 310 of record NZ_JBILVF010000148.1, on the reverse strand, counting down.
TCGACGTAGGCCCGGTACTGCTCTTCGAATCCGCCGCCGAGATAGCGGGCGGACCGGTCCGGAAGCCGATCCATGTCCTCGGGTGTGTAACTCCACAGGGCGGTGATGGCATCCGCGGCGGTGCGGGCGATCGTCAACTTCATCGCCACCACCGCCCGATCGGCCAGATAGGGCTGCAGGGCCGCGCCGGCGAAGCCACCAGCGGCTACGAAGGACGCCACGGCCGCCACCGCAACCGCTCGCTGGTGGCCGGCGATCCAGGTGCGCAACGCAGACGGCTTCTTGACCGGCGCGGCGGCGAGCACCGCCG
>NZ_JBILVF010000034.1:0-28220 GCF_044370595.1 Mycobacterium sp. | reverse complement strand
ACCGACCAGCGTGCGCCGTCGATCGTGGGGAAGGTGCGGGCTGTCTTGTCGGCGTCGCCGAGATACCCCAGCGGCGCGTAACCCCGCCGCGCCAGCCAGCCTTCGCCGTCGCCGGGCTTCAACGCTGTCGTGCAGTCGGCGGAGACCACACCGGTGCCCTCTTCCGGCGTGAAGGTGGCGGTGTCCGTCGGCGCGGCTTGGTCTTTCGACGAGATCGTGGCCAGCAGAACGCCAGACTCCGAGGATCCGACGGAGTCGAGCACGATCACGTTTGGCAGCAACGTCAGAAGGCGCTCGCGCACTGTCGGCGACAGCGGGGCGCCGCCGTTACTGAAGCAGAAGACCGCGGACAGGTCGTAGTCGCCGGCCTCATAGGCGTCGAGCAACGGCCGCACCATCACGTCGCCCACCACCGGAATGGTGAAGATGCGCTCGCGTTCGGCCAGGCGTAGAACATTGTCGGCGTCGAACCGGACCACATCGTCGGGGATGACGATCACGCCGCCGGTGCTGATGGTGTTGAAGGCTCCCCATTGGGCCGCGCCGTGCATCAACGGCGGGATCAACAGCAGCGAGCGTGAGCCACCGGAAGCCCTTACCTGCGCGATTAATTCGTCGTAGGACTCCAGATCCTTGTCGGCGCCGAACGGCCGGCCGCCCATCGCTGAGATGAAGACGTCGTGCTGCCGCCACAGCACGCCCTTGGGCATGCCGGTGGTGCCTCCGGTGTAGAGGAGATAGACGTCATCGGGGCTGGGAGTGGGCATACCGCCCGCGGGTTCGGGTGTACCGATGATGGATTCGTAGTCCACCGCACCTTCCAGCAGGGGGTTGCCGGAGCCGTCGTCGACCTGGATGAGGACCTCCAAGTTGGGCAACCGGTCTCGGATGGACTGCACCTGCGGGGCGAACTCGCCCGCATACACCAACGCGCGAGCATTGGCATCGGTCAGTAGATAGATCAGTTCCTGCTCGACATAGCGGAAGTTGATGTTGAACGGCGCCACCCGCGCGCGATAGGCAGCGATCATCGCCTCGAGGTGTTCGTTGCCGTTGCGCATGTAGAGCCCCAGGTGATCCTGCCCGGACTGGTGGTTCTCCAAGACGTCGCGTTCGGTATGGCAACCCAGGCCTCGTTCGACGAGGGAGTGGGCAACGCCATCGATGCGGGCGTCCGCTTCGGCGTAGGTATACCGCTTGTCGCGCCAGACGATGGCCTCTTGATCAGGCACGGTGGCCGCGACGGTCTTGAAAATCGTGGACAGATTGAAGCTCATCTGCCGAACTTTAGGGTCGCGGCCACGCCCGCGTGCCCGGAAAGAGAATTCGAAGTCAGTCCACCTGAGTCCAGTACCGGTCGTGTTCGGGCTGACAGTCGCGCAATGCTTTCCGGATTCTGGTCATACTGAGAGTTGGAATTGCTGTAATTGGAGGAGCATTCACCGCGGTGTGGCCACCGCAGTGCCTGGCACCCGTGAGACCCCCGAGGAATTCCGAAAAGTCATCGACTGGGCCGCCGACGCGGGTCCGACGGAGTGACAGTCGCATCAACCCACGGCGCATCAGAAGACAACGGCAGATCAGCAGAAGGGAGGAGGTGATAGACGAGGAAGCAACTGTGGCGTGTGTACGGCTTCAAAGGCACGGTGATCAGCGACGCCGTCGCTCCGGCCGAATGGGATCTCAAGCGGCTGGTCACCAGCGCGATCGTCGGCGGTCGCCACGCCGGCTACAGCGAGAAGACCATCCGGACCTGCTCATCCTCACCGGCCCGGACGGCTCTCCGCTGATCCTGCAAGTCAAACAAGCCAATCAGTCAGTGCTGGATCAATACGGCCGGCGCCGGCAACCCGAGGCGCTGGCCGTCGCCGAGCGGGCATTGGGGCACGGGGCGCGGGTGGTTTCCGGGCAACGGATCCTGCAGGCGATGTCCGACGTCTTTCTGGGGATCCTGCGCATAGACGGCCGGGACTACTACGTTCGCCAGTTCCAGGATATGAAGGGCAGCGTCCAGACCGAGGGTATGTCGCCGCAGGTGTTCGGCAAGTACGTCGGAGCCTGCGCGTTGTCCCTGGCGCGAGCCCACGCCCAGAGCGTCAACGCCTCCTTGCTGCGCGGGTATGTGGGCAGCGGCGACGCTGTCGGCGACGCGATCCTGCGATGGTCCTATGCCTACGCGGACAAGACACTCGAGGACTTCCACGAGTTACAGGCCGCGGCGAGGGCCGGCCGCATTCCGGTCGCCGACGACCCTCTGATGTGAGCGGCCGGGGCACCCGGCGCCTCACCGCGGATCATGACAGGAACTCTGCCGCGGAATCGGCAAGGTCCAGCAGTGGCTGAGGCAGCACGCCGAGGGCGACGGTGATCACCGCCGTCACCCCGATCGCCGCCACACTCAGCGGGCCGGGCGGGGCGACCTCCGGTGCATCCTCGGGCGGGTCGGTGAAGAACATCAGCACGATCACCCGCACATAGAAGTAGGCGGCGATGGCACTGGCGATGACACCGACGATCACCAGCGCGATGGCCCCGCCCTCGCCGGCGGCCTTGAACACGGCGAACTTGCTGACGAATCCGGCAGTCAGCGGGATCCCGGCCAACGACAGCAGGAACAGAGCGAACACCCCACCGGCCACCGGGAATCGGCGGCCCAACCCGGCCCAGCGGGCCAGTTCGGTCTGCTCGACACCATCCGCGCCTCGCACCACGCTGACCACCGCGAACGCACCCACCGTGCTGAACCCGTAGGCGGCCAGGTAGAACAATGTGCCCGACACCCCGGCGTCGTTGGCGGCGAGGACCCCGGTGAGCAGGAAACCGGTATGGGCCACAGCGGAGTACGCCAGCAATCGTTTGACGTCGCGCTGCGTGACGGCGGCGATCGTGCCCAACACCATGGTCAGGATCGCCACCGCCCACAGCACCGGCCGCCACTGATCCTTCAACTCCGGCACCGCGACGTACAGCAGCCGCATCAGCGCGCCGAACGCGGCGATCTTGGTGGCCGCCGCCATGAAGGCGGTGATCGGGGTCGGGGCACCCTGATACACGTCGGGCACCCAGGAGTGGAACGGCACCGCGCCGACCTTGAACAGCAGGGCCACGGTCACCAGTGCGGTGCCCAACAGTGCCAGCGTGGTGTCTTGGGCCAGCGTGGTGTCTTGGGCCAGCGTGGTGTCATGGGCGCCGGCGCGCACCGCGGAGGCGATCCCGCTGATGCTCAGTGTCCCGGCGTAGCCGTACAGCAGCGCCATCCCGTAGAGGAAGAACGCCGACGAGAACGCCCCCAGCAGAAAGTATTTCAGCGCCGCCTCTTGGGAGAGCAGGCGGCGGTGGCGGGCCAGGCCGCACATCAGGTACAGCGGCAGGGACAGCACTTCCAGGGCGATGAACATGGTCAGCAGATCACCGGCGGCGCCGAAGAGCATCATCCCGCCGACGGCGAACATGGTCAGTGGAAACACCTCGGTCTGCGCGACGCCGGCTTTGGTGGCGACCTGCTCGGCCAGGCTGCCCGGCACCGCGGAGGCCTGCGGGGTGAAGGCGTCCAAACCTGCATCCGCGCTGCGGGATCCACGCTGCGCGATCAGCATCACCCCGAGCACCGCGACGAGCAGGACGGTGCCTTGCAGGAACAGTGCGGGCCGGTCGACAATCACCGCGCCGACCGCCGCCGCCTGGCCGCGGCCCGCGCCGAGGCCGCGATACACCCCGACCACACCGACGAACGCGGCGAGCAGACCTCCGAGACTGAGAGCCAGTTGGACCGGGTAGCGGGCCTGCCGGGGTGCGAACGCTTCGGTGAGCACACCGGAGACCGCGACGCCAAACACGATCAGGATCGGGTACAGCACCCCGTATTCGACACTGGGCGCAATCATTTCGCCGCCCCCAGGGTGGGCGCCGGGTCATTCTGGCCGATGTCGGACAGCGTCCTCTCCACGGCCGGGTTGATCACGTCGAGGGCGGGCTTGGGGTAGACGCCGAGTACCACCAGCAGGGCGATCAGCGGGGCCACTACCAGCAGTTCCCGCGGCCGCAGGTCGGTGAGTTCCTCGTTGCCGTCGCTGACCGGGCCGGTCATCATCCGCTGGTAGGTCCACAGCACGTAGACCGCCGAGAGCACCAGGGCCAGCGCGGCCAGCACCGCGACTGCCGGGTAGCGGGTGAAGGTCCCGATGAGTACCAGGAACTCGCTGATGAACGGACCCAACCCGGGCAGCGCCAGGGTGGCCAACCCCGCGACCAGGAAGGTGCCCGCCAGCACCGGAGCCACCTTCTGCACTCCGCCGTAGGCGGCGATGGCGCGGGTGCCGCGCCGGCTGACCAGGAATCCGGCGATCAGAAACAGTGCGGCCGTGGCGATTCCGTGGTTGACCATGTAGAGCGTGGAGCCGGACTGGCCCTGGCTGGTCATCACGAAGATGCCGAGGATGATGAAGCCGAAGTGGCTGATCGAGGTGTAGGAGATCAGCCGCATCACGTCGGTCTGGCCGATCGCGAGGATGGCGCCGTAGATGATGCCGATGACCGCGAGTGTGACGACGACGGGGCGAAACAGCACCGCCGAGTCGGGAAACAGCGGCAGGCAGTAGCGCAGCATCCCGAAGGTGCCCACCTTGTCCATCACCGCCATCATCAACACCGCCGCAGCGGGGGTGGCGTGCACAGCCGCGTCGGGCAGCCACCGGTGCAACGGCCACAGCGGCGCCTTGACCGCGAAGGCGAACAGGAAGCCGGCGAAGATGAGGTGGGCCGCGGCGGGCTGGAGGGCGAAGCTGCCGTCGGCGACGGCTGCGGCGATGGCGCGGACGTCGAACGTGCCGCCGGAAAACGCCCCCGAGTTGGCGGTCGCCACATACAGCCCGACCAGGGCGGCCAACATGATCAGACCGCCGAAGAGGTTGTACAGCAGGAACTTCAGTGCCGCGGCCGCAGCTGCCGAGCCGGCGGCGCCGGATCCCGACCGATCCCGGCCGCCGAACCCGCCGATGAGGAAGTACATCGGGATCAGCATCGCCTCAAAGAAAATGTAGAACAGCAGGATGTCCAGGGAAATCAGCGACATCAGCACCATGCCCTCGACGGCCAGCATGAGCGCGACGTACCCGTGCGGGCCGCGCCCGCGCAGGCCGGGCCGGTCGTCGGCGTCATGCCAGCCGGCGATCAGCAGCAGCGGCATCAGCCCCGCGGTGAGCAGCACCAGCGCCAGCGCGATACCGTCGACGCCCAGGATGTAGCCGGAGCCGAACGAGCGGATCCACTGATGGTCTTCGACGAATTGGTAGCGCGGACCGGCCGGGTCGAAGCGCACTGCAAGGATTAGGGCGACGGCCAGCACTGCCGTCGATACCGCCAGCCCGAGGTACTTGGCGCCGGCGCCCAGCGCGGACGGCAGCACGAGGATGACCACCGCCCCGAGCAGGGGCAGCGCCCACAACACACTGAGCCACGGCATGCCCATCACCGCCACATCGCCGCGAGTAGCACTGCGCCGGCGAACAACCCGGCGCCGGCGAGCATGGAGAGTGCATAGGAACGCGCATAGCCGGTTTGCAGGCCACGCAGGCGGTCGGAGAACCCGCGGACCCCGGCGGTGACCCCGGTGACGCTGCCCTCCACGGCGACGTCGTCGACCGCCACAAGCGCCCGGGTGAGCTGCTGGCCGCCTCGCATGAACACCGCCTCATTGACCGCGTCGCCGTAGAGATCGCGGCGAGCTGCCACGGTGAGTGCCGAAACGTCCTGCGGCGCGGCCTGCGGCACATCCCGGCCGGCGTACTGACGGTAGGCCACGGCGACGCCGACGGCGACGGCGGTTAGCGCCAGCGCGGTGGTCACCCATACCGGAACCGCATGGTGGGCTTCATGTTTGCCGACGACGGGTTCCAGCCAATCCCGCAGGGTGTGGCCCACTGTGAGCACCGCACCGGCGCCGACCGAGCCGATCGCGAGAATGATCATCGGCATCGTCATCACGGCGGGGGACTCGTGCGGATGGGGGTCCGTCACCTCCCCGGAGGCTTCGCCTGCCCCCGAGGTAGCCTGCCAGCGACGCTGGCCGAAGAAGGTCAGCAGCATCACCCGGGTCATGTAGAACGCGGTGATCGCCGCCCCGAGCAGCGTCGCCCCGCCCAGCAGCCAGCCTTTGAATCCCCCTGCATTGAGCGCCGTTTCGATGATGGCGTCCTTGGAGAAGAACCCGGCGAACGGCGGCACACCGATGATGGCCAGATAGCCCAACCCGAAGGTGGCGAAGGTGACCGGAAGCAGCGTGCGTAGCCCGCCGTAGCGGCGCATGTCGGTCTCGTCGTCCATGGCGTGCATCACCGACCCGGCGCCCAGGAACAGGCCTGCTTTGAAGAACCCGTGGGTGAGCAGGTGCAGGATCGCCACCGCGTAGCCGGCCGGGCCGAGGCCGGCGGCGAGCACCATGTAGCCGATCTGGCTCATGGTGGATGCGGCCAATGCCTTTTTGATGTCGTCCTTGGCGCAGCCGATGATCGCACCGAACAGCAGCGTCACCGCGCCGACGATGACCACCGCGGTCTGGGCGGCCGGGCTGAGGTTGAACACCGGACCGGACCGGACGATCAGGTACACCCCGGCGGTCACCATGGTGGCGGCATGGATCAGTGCCGACACCGGGGTGGGGCCCTCCATGGCATCGCCGAGCCAGGACTGCAACGGGACCTGCGCGCTTTTGCCGCACGCCCCGAGGAGCAGCAGCAGGCCGACGGCGGTCAGCGTTGCTTCGCTCATCTGCGGTGCGGCGCTGAACACCTCGTCGAAGTTGACCGACCCGACGGTGGCGAACAGCACCATCAGCGCCGCCGCCAAACCCATGTCGCCGACCCGGTTGACCACGAACGCCTTCTTGGCCGCGGCGGCCGCACTGGGTTTGGCCGACCAGAATCCGATCAGCAGATAGGACGCCAGACCGACGCCCTCCCAGCCGGCGTAGAGGCCGAGGTAGTTGTCGGCCAGCACCAGCAGCAGCATGGCGGCGACGAACAGGTTGAGGTAGGCGAAAAACCTTCTGCGGTCCGGGTCATGCGCCATGTAGCCGACCGAGTAGAGGTGGATCAGCGCGCCCACGCCGGTGATCAGCAGGACAAAACACACCGACAGTGCGTCGAGTTGCAGGCCGAAGTCCACCCGCAGCGCACCCACCGGCACCCAGGAGAACAGCGTGTCGTGGACGATCCTTTCCTCGGCGGGTGCGCCGAGTAGATGAGCGAAAAGCGCTGCCCCGCAGAAAAACGAACCGATCACCGTCGCGCAGCCCAGCAGGTGTCCCCAGGCATCGGTGGCCCGGCCGCCCAGCAGCAACACCGCCGAACCGGCCAGGGGCAGCGCGATAGTCAGCCACAGCAGTGTCGTCACGCTCAGTGCCTCAACAGATGTGACTCGTCGACGTCGGCGCTGCGCCGGGTGCGGTAGATGGCGACGATGATGGCCAGGCCGACCACCACCTCACAGGCGGCGACGACCATGGTGAAGAAGGCCACCGCCTGACCGTCGAGTCGGCCGTGCATCCGGGCGAAGGTGACGAACGCCAGGTTGCCGGCATTGAGCATCAACTCCACACACATGAACATGACGATCGCGTTCTTGCGCAGCAGAACCCCGGCCGCGCCGATGGTGAACAGCAGTGCCGACAGGTACAGGTAGTGCGACGGGCTCATCGCGCCGTACCGTTCTGGGCCTGCTCCATCTGGGTGATCCGCACGGTGGCGTTGATCGAGGACTCCGCCTCGGAACCGTCGGGCAGCAGGGCCGGGGTGTCGACGGCGTTGCGGCGGGCATAGACGCCCGGGTTGGGCAGCGGGGTGGCCCGGCCGCCGCCGGTGCGGAAACGTTCGATGGCCATCTCGCGCTGGGTTTTCCGGCGCCCGATGCGTTCCCGGTGGGCCAGCACCATCGCGCCCAGTGCGGCGGTGATCAGCAGTGCGCTGGTCAGTTCGAACGCCCACAGGTTTCGGGTGAAGATCAACTCGGCGAGACCTTCGACGTTGCCGTTGCGGTTGGCTGCGGCCAGGCCGGTGAACCCCGAGGTCGCCAGGCTGCCGAGGCCGGCGATCAGCAGCACTCCGAAACCCAGGCCGGCCAGAACTGCGGCGATCCGTTGTCCGCGAAGGGTTTCCACCAGTGACTGCGCGGAGTCCACCCCGACGAGCATCAGCACGAACAGGAACAGCATCATCACCGCGCCGGTGTAGACCACCACCTGCACCACGCCGAGGAACAGTGCGTCCTGCACCACGTAGAGCACCGCCAGCGAGATCATCGTTGAGGCCAGGCACAGCGCCGAGTACACCGCCTTGGGCGCCGCGACCACCCCGATCGCACCGATCACCGCGACCGCACCAAGCACCCAGAACGCGACGGCCTCGGCGTTCACTGCGGCGCCTCGGAGTTCTCCACCGGGCCGATGCGCCCCAGGTAGTAGTCGTCGTCGGTGGCCCCGGGCGCCATCGGATGCGGCGGGGCCGCCATCCCGGGTTGCAGGGGTGCGAGAAGTTTGTCCTTGCCGTAGATCAGGTCCCCGCGGTTGTCGTCGGCCATCTCGTAGTCACCGGTCATGGTCAGCGCGCGGGTGGGGCAGGCTTCGATGCACAACCCGCAGCCGATGCAGCGCAGATAGTTGATCTGATACACCCGCCCGTAACGCTCACCGGGGGAGTAGCGCTCGTCCTCGGTGTTGTCGGCGCCCTCGACGTAGATGGCGTCGGCCGGGCAGGCCCACGCGCACAGTTCGCAACCGATGCACTTCTCCAGACCGTCGGGGTAGCGGTTGAGTTGGTGGCGGCCGTGGTACCGCGGCGCGGTGGGGCCGGGCTTCTCCGGATACTGTTCGGTGATCGGCTTCTTGAACATCGTCGACAGCGTCACGCCGAACCCGGCGACGGACTCGAGGAATTTAGGGCGTCGCACGGGCGGGCTCCACGGATCTCGTTGTTGCGGGGGGAAGCGGCGGTATCGGGAACGAGCCGTCTGGCGGTGGTGGCGGCGGTGGCGGCGGCGGACCGGAGCGCCTGCGGCGCAGTGCATTGACACCCACCGGCAGCGCCAGCAGCACCGCGGCGGCCAGCAGGTTGGGGACGATGCCGTCACGTCCGGTGGTCCGCAGCACGGCGACCACGAGTATCCACAGCAGTGACAGCGGAATCAACAGTTTCCAGCCCAGCGCCATGAACTGGTCGTAGCGCAGCCGCGGCAGGGTGGCGCGCAGCCACATGAACACGAACAGGAACGCCCACACCTTGACGATGAACCACAGCAGGGGCCACCACCCGGTGTTGGCACCCTCCCACATGCTGATCGGCCACGGTGCCCGCCAGCCGCCGAGGAACAGCGTCGCGGCCAGAGCGGAGACGGTGGTCATGTTGACGTACTCGGCGAGGTAGAACATCGCGAACTTCAACGACGAGTACTCGGTGTGGAATCCGCCGACCAGTTCGCCCTCGGCTTCGGGTAGGTCGAAGGGGGCGCGGTTGGTCTCCCCGACCATCGCGGTGAGGTAGACCACGAAGGAGGGCAGCAGCAGCAGGACGTACCAGGTGTGGGTCTGGCCGGCGACGATCCCGGAGGTCGACATGGTGCCCGAGTAGAGGAACACCGAGACGAAGGACAGCGCCATCGCGATCTCGTAGGAGACCACCTGGGCGCTGGACCGCAGCCCACCCAGCAGCGGGTAGGTGGATCCGGAAGCCCAGCCCGCCAACACGATTCCGTACACCCCGATGGAGGTGATCGCCAGGACGTAGAGCACGGCGACCGGCAGGTCGGTCAGTTGCAGCGGGGTGGCGTGGCCGAACACCGACACCACCGGGCCCAGCGGGATGACGGCGAAAGCCATGATCGCCGTGATCACCGAGATGGCCGGGGCCATCAAGTAAATCGGCTTGTCCACCCCGGCCGGGACGAGGCCTTCCTTCAGGGCCAGTTTGATGCCGTCGGCCAGCGACTGCAGCAGCCCGAAGGGACCCACCCGGTTCGGGCCGTAGCGCATCTGCATGCGGCCCAGCAGCTTTCGTTCCACCAGGATGGCCACCAGCACGGTCAGCAGCAGGAAGGCGAAGACGCCGACCGCTTTGGCCAGGATCAGCCACCACGGGTCGAGACCGAAGACCGTCGGATCCGGATAACTCATGTCGGTCCCGCCGCAACGCGAACCACGGCGCCGGTCGTCACACCCAGTGCGGTGTGCACCGCGCACCCCGGGGAGTTCAACGGCAGCCAGACCACCTGATCGGGCATCTCGGTGAGCGCCAGTGGCAGCGTCACCGATCCGCGCCCGGTGGACACCGTCACCGTGTCGGTGGCGCCGATGCTTGCCGCGGTGCCCGCCGACAGCCGCGCCACCGGCGGCCGGGCGGTACCGGCCAGATGAGGTTCGCCGTCCTGTAACCGTCCGGCGTCCAACAGCATTCGCCAGCCCGCCAGGATGGCCTCACCGGATTGCAGCGCCTGTGGCCCGCCGGGTCGGACGTCCGGGGCGGCCGGCCGAGGACCGTCCCAGCCGCCGAGTGCGGCCATCTCGGTGCGGGCCTGATCAGCCGAACGCACACCGAGGTTGACGCCCAACTCGTCGGCCAAAGTGGCCAGCACCCGCAGATCCGGTGCGGCGTTGGAGGGCAGCGCCGCACCGAACGGGCGCACCCGGCCCTCCCAGTCGGTGAACGAACCGGCCTTCTCCACCACCGGTGCCACCGGGAACACCACGTCGGCCAGTGCGGTGACCGCCGACTCGCGCAGTTCCAGGCTGACCACGAACCCGGCCGCCCGGATCGCTGCCAACGCGGCAGGCGGGTCGGGCAGGTCGGCGGGGTCCACCCCGCCCACGATGAGGGCGTCGAGGTCACCGCCGGCGGTGGCGGCCAGTATGGCGTCGGTGTCGCGGCCCGGCTCGGCGGGCAGGTCGGTGCACTGCCACAGCTGGGCAACCTGGTGGCGCGCAACCGGATCGGTGACCGGGCGGCCGCCGGGCAGCACGGTCGGTAGGCATCCGGCGTCCAGCGCTCCCCGGTCACCGGCACGGCGCGGGATCCACGCCAGTCGCGCACCGGTACGCTCCGCGAGCCGGATCGCCGCCGACAGCGCACCTGGACTGGTGGCCAGCCGTTCCCCGGCCAGGATCACCGTGCCATCGGAAAGTTCACCGGCCAGAGCGTCCAGGGCGTCGGCCTCGGCGCCGGGCGCGGCGGTGATCAGCCGGGCGCGGAGTTTCGTCACCCCGCGGGAGGCGAACGGCGCGATCGTCAGCACCGGCAGGCCGCGCTTGCGGACCGCCTTGCGCAGGCGCAGGAAGACGATCGGCGACTCCTCCTCCGGTTCGAACCCGGCCAGCAGCACGGCCTCTGCGGACTCCAGATCGGAGTACGTCACCGTCATCGGCGCCCCGGCCACCCGCGCGGTCAGGAAGTCGGTCTCCTCGCGAGAGTGGGGGCGGGATCGGAAGTCGATGTCGTTGGTGCCCAGCACCATTCGAGCGAACTTGGCGTAGGCGTAGGCGTCCTCGGCGGTCGACCGGCCGCCGACCAGTACGCCGACCCGATTGCCGGCCAGGCCGGCGGGAGCCCGATTGCCGGCCAGGCCGGCGGGAGCCCGATTGCCGGCCAGGCCGGCGGGAGCCCGATTGCCGGCCAGGCCGGCGGAAGCCCGGGCGAGGGCCTCCGACCAGGACGCGGTGCGCAGCGTGCCATCGTCGTCGCGGACCATCGGGGTGGTGATCCGGTCCCGGGCGTAGGTGAACGCCCACCGGCCCTTGTCGCAGTTCCACTCCTCGTTGACCGCCGGATCGTCACCGGCCAGCCGGCGCAGCACCACGCCTCGGCGGTGGTCGGTGCGCTGGGCGCACCCGGAGGCACAGTGCTCGCAGACGCTCGGTGAGGACACCAGATCGAAGGGGCGGGCCCGGAACCGGTAGGCGGTGCCGGTGAGCGCGCCGACCGGGCAGATCTGCACGGTGTTGCCGCTGAAATACGAGTCGAACGACGCTCCGGGGGCGATGCCGACCTGTTGCAGCGCACCGCGTTCGAGCAGTTCGATGAACGCATCCCCGGCGATCTGTTCGGAGAACCGGGTGCAGCGCGCGCACAGCACGCAGCGTTCCCGGTCCAGCAGCACCTGGCTGGACAGGTTGATCGGTTTGGGGAATGTCCGTTTGACGTCGGTGAAGCGGGTTTCGGCACGGCCGCTGGACATCGCCTGGTTCTGCAGCGGGCATTCCCCGCCCTTGTCGCACACCGGGCAGTCCAGGGGGTGGTTGATCAGCAGCAGTTCCATGACGCCGCGCTGCGCCTTGTCGGCAGCCTCGGAGGTGCACTGGGTGCGCACCACCATGCCCTCTGTCACGGTGGTGGTGCAACTGGCCAGCGGTTTGCGCTGACCTTCCACCTCGACCAGGCACTGCCGGCAGGCCCCGACGGGTTCCAGCAGCGGGTGGTCGCAGAACCGGGGAATCTGCACGCCGATCAGCTCGGCGGCGCGGATCACCAAGGTGCCCTTGGGAACCGACAGCACGGTGTCGTCGATGGTGACGGTGACCAGTTCGGTCTCGGTCTGGGGCGGCTGCGTCATGACCACCCCCTGCCGACTGTGCGTCCAGGGCGGAAAATCGCACCAAATCCCGCCGTGAGCGCACACTCGATGCAGAGACGGGGGCTCATGAGCCCACCGACTCGGGCGCGGCGAGCATCGAGGCGTACGGGTCGAACGGGCAGCCGCCGTCCAGGTGCGCCTCGTACTCGGCCCGGAAGTACTGCAGTGAACTCATGATCGGCGAGGCGGCGCCGTCGCCGAGTGCGCAAAACGACTTGCCCATGATGGCATCGGAGATGTCGAGCAGTTTGTCCAGATCCTCGGCCACACCGTGGCCGGTCTCCAGCCGTTCGTAGATCTGCGCCAGCCAGTAGGTGCCCTCCCGGCACGGCGTGCACTTGCCGCAGGATTCGTGGGCGTAGAACTGCGTCCACCGGCGAACCGCCCGCACCACGCACGTCGTCTCGTCGAAGATCTGCAACGCCTTGGTTCCCAGCATCGAGCCCACCGACGCCATCCCCTCGTAATCCAAAGGCACGTCGAGGTGTTCGGCGGTCAGCAGCGGCGTCGAGGACCCGCCGGGTGTCCAGAACTTCAGCTCATGTCCAGCCCGTACCCCACCGGCGTAGTCGAGTAGTTCGCGCAGCGTGATCCCCAGCGGCGCCTCGTACTGACCCGGCCGGGTGACGTGGCCGGACAGCGAGTACAGCGTGAAGCCGGGAGACTTCTCGGTGCCCATCGACTTGAACCAGTCCACCCCGTTGGCCAGGATCGGCGGCACGCTGGCGATGGACTCGACGTTGTTCACCACCGTCGGGCAGGCATACAGGCCGGCGACGGCGGGAAACGGCGGACGCAGCCGGGGTTGCCCGCGGCGGCCCTCGAGGGAGTCCAGCAGGGCGGTCTCCTCACCGCAGATGTAGGCGCCGGCCCCGGCGTGCACGATCAGGTCCAGGTCGAACCCCGACCCGCCGATGTTGTGACCCAGATAGCCCGCGTCGTAGGCCTCGGCGACGGCGGCCTGCACCCGGCGCAGCACCGGAAGCACCTCACCACGCAGGTAGATGAAGGCATGCCGGGCGCCGATCGCATACGCCGCGATCACCGCACCCTCGATGAGGAAATGCGGTGTGGTCAGCAACAGGGGCATGTCCTTGCAGGTGCCCGGTTCGGACTCGTCGGCGTTGATGACCAGGTACTTCGGCTTGGGCGACGCGGTGTCGATGAACGACCACTTCGTCCCCGTCGGGAAGCCCGCCCCGCCGCGGCCGCGCAGACCCGACTCCTTGACCTCGGTGATGACCTCCGAAGGGGACATGCTCAGTGCCCGGCGCAGACCCCGGTAACCGTCGTGACGCAGATAGGTCTGCAGCGTCCACGGCTGCGGCTCGTCCCAGAACCGGCTGAGCACCGGGGTCAGCATGGGTCCCCCTCGGCGCGGGCGACGTGCAGGCCGGCCAGGGTGGGTGTCCCGGGCCCGCTGTCGTCGACGACGTGCGGGCCGACACCGGCCAGGGTCCGGGAGGTCTGCCGGAACGGGCACAGCGGTGCGCCGCGGGTGGGCGTGACACTCTGCCCGCTGCGCAGCGCCTCGACGAGTTCGGTTGCGCTCAGCGGTGTTTGGTTGTCGAAGAACTCCCAGTTCACCATGACCACGGGGGCGTAGTCGCAGGCGGCGTTGCACTCGATGTGCTCCAGGGTGATCAGGCCGTCGGCCGTGGTCTGCCCGGCGTGCACGCCCAGCTCGTTCTCCAGGGTCGCCAGGATCGCGTCCCCGCCCATCACCGCGCACAGGGTGTTGGTGCACACCCCGACGAGGTAGTCCCCGGTCGGGGTGCGCCGGTACATCGAGTAGAAGGTGGCGACCGCGGTGACCTCGGCCGCGGTCAAGCCGAGTTGCGTTGCGCAGAAGTCGATTCCGGCGGCAGTGAGGTATCCGTCCTGCCCCTGCACCAGATGCAGCAGTGGCAGCAGGGCGGACCGGGGGTGTGGGTAACGGGCGATGATCGGGGCCGCGTCGGCGGCCAGCGACTCGGTGACCGGAGCGGGATAGGACGTCGGCCCTCCGATCGGGGGGCCGGGTTCCTCGGGCCGGGGACCGAGGGTGAGGTCGACGCTCATCGGGCGCTCACCTGTCCACGCCTCCCATCACGGGGTCGATGCTGGCGACGGCGGCGATCACGTCGGCGACCATACCGCCCTCGCACATCGCCGCCACCGCTTGCAGATTCGTGAAGCTGGGGTCCCGGTAGTGCACCCGGTAGGGGCGGGTGCCGCCATCGGAGACCATGTGGACCCCGAGTTCGCCGCGCGGTGACTCGACGGCGCTGTACACCTGACCGGCCGGCACCCGAATGCCTTCGGTGACGAGCTTGAAGTGGTGGATCAGCCCCTCCATGGACTGACCCATGATCCGGGCGATATGGGCTGGGGAGTTGCCCAGGCCGTCGGGGCCCATCTGCAGGTCGGCCGGCCACGCGAGTTTCTTGTCCTCGATCATCACCGGGCCGGGGCCGAGATCGTCGAGGCGCTGCAGGCACTGGGCGACGATCTTCAGAGACTCATGCATCTCACCCACCCGGATCAGGTAGCGGCCGTAGCAGTCGGCGGTGTCGGCGGTGACCACGTCGAAGTCGTAAGTCTCATAGCCGCAATATGGTTGGGCCTTGCGCAAGTCGTGCGGCAGTCCGGTCGAACGCAGCACCGGGCCGGTGATGCCCAGTGCCATGCAGCCGGTCAGATCGAGGTATCCGACGCCCTGGGTGCGGGCTTTCCAGATGTAGCTCTCGGTGAGCAGCGACTCCAGTTCACCCAACCGGCCGGGCATCAACCTCAGCAGTTCGGCCACCCGTTGCGGACCGTCCTCGGGCAGGTCGGCGGCCAGACCCCCGGGCCGGATGTAGGCGTGGTTCATCCGCAGCCCGGTGATGGCTTCGAAGACGCCGAGGATCAGTTCGCGTTCCCGGAACCCGAAGAACATCGGCGTCATGGCCCCGAGTTCCATCCCGCCGGTGGCCAGCGCCACCAGATGCGACGAGATCCGGTTGAGTTCCATGAGCATCACCCGGATCGCCGAGGCGCGCGGCGGGATCGCCTCGGTGATGCCCAGCAGGCGCTCCACACCCAGGCAGTAGGCGGTCTCGTTGAAGAACGGCGACAGGTAGTCCATCCGGGTGACGAAGGTGACGCCCTGCGTCCAGTTCCGGTACTCCAGGTTCTTTTCGATTCCGGTGTGCAGATAGCCGATACCGCAACGGGCTTCGATCACCGTCTCACCCTCGATCTCGAGGATCAGTCGCAGCACCCCGTGGGTGGACGGGTGCTGGGGGCCCATGTTGACGACGATGCGTTCGCCGGCGTCGCCGGTGCGAGCGGCGGCGACGATCTCGTCCCAGTCCTGGCCGCCCAGCACAATGACGGGGTCGGACTCGAAGGACTGGGCGGTCATCGGTAGGACCTGCGCTGGTCGGGGGGCGGGATCTGCGCGCCGTGATACTCCACCGGCACCCCGCCCAGTGGATAGTCCTTGCGCTGCGGGTGACCGACCCAGTCGTCGGGCATCTCGATGCGAGTCAGCCCGGGATGGCCGTCGAAGATGATGCCGAAGAAGTCGTAGGTTTCGCGTTCGTGCCAGTCGCAGGTGGGGTAGATCCCGAAGATCGACGGAATGTGCGGGTCGGCGTCGGGGCAGGCGACTTCAAGCTGGATCCGCCGGTTGTGGGTGATCGACATCAGCGGATAGAAGGCGTGCAACTCCCGGCCGGTGTCGTCGGGGTAGTGCACACCGGAGACGCCGCAACACAATTCGAACCGCAGCGACTCGTCGTCACGCAGCACGGCGGCCACCGAGGGCAGATGCTCGCGGCGGATGTCCAGGGTGAGTTGGTCGCGGTGCACCACCACCCGTTCGACGGCGGCGTCGAACCCGTCCGCTCCCAGCACGTCGTCCAGTACCAGGGCGAGCCGGTCGACGACCTCGTCGAAGAAGCCGCCGTAGGGCCGTGGGGTGCCGCCGGGGAGCGCGACGGAGCGGATCAGCCGGCCGTAGCCGGAGGTGTCTCCGCTGCCGGTGGCGCCGAACATGCCGCGGCGCACGCCGATCACCTCACCGTCAGCGGGGTGCTGGGCGTCGCTCACCGCAGCAGACCCTTCAGTTCGATCGTTGGCGTGGCGGCCAGCGCGGCCTGCTCGGCGGCGGCGACGGCCTCGGCCCGGTGCACCCCCAACGGCATCTCGGCGATCTTGGCGTGCAGGGCCAGGATGGCGTTGAGCAGCATCTCCGGCCGGGGCGGGCAGCCAGGCAGATAGATGTCCACCGGCACCACGTGATCCACGCCCTGGAGGATGGCGTAGTTGTTGAACATCCCGCCGCTGGAGGCGCACACCCCCATGGCGAGCACCCATTTGGGTTCGGCCATCTGGTCATACACCTGACGCAGCACCGGGGCCATCTTCTGGCTGACCCGGCCGGCGACGATCATCAGGTCGGCCTGGCGCGGGGTGGCGGAGAACCGCTCCATTCCGAAGCGGGCGATGTCGAACCGCGGACCCGCCGTCGCCATCATTTCGATTGCGCAGCAGGCCAATCCGAACGTCGCGGGCCACAGCGAGCCGGCCCGGACGAAGCCGGCGACCTTCTCCACCGTAGACAGCAGGATGCCGCCCGGTAACGACTCCTCTAAGCCCACTGCTGTGCCCCTCCGGTCCCTAGTCCCAGTTCAGTCCGCCACGGCGCCACACGTAGGCGTAGGCGACGAAAACCGTCGCCATGAACAGCGCCATCTCGATCAGCGCGAAGGTGCCCAGCTGGTCGAAAGCCACCGCCCACGGGTAGAGGAAGACGATCTCGATGTCGAAGACGATGAACAGCATCGCGGTCAAGTAGTACTTGATCGGGAAACGCTGCCCGGACTCCGCGGCCATCGGTTCGATGCCGCATTCGTAGGCGGCGAGTTTGGCGCGGTTGTAGCGCCGCGGACCGACGACCAGAGCGATCACCACCGACACCACCGCGAACACCGTCGCAATGCCAGCCAGCACCAGGATGGGGGTGTAGAGGCTCATGCCGACCCTCTCCTAGCGCATGCGGATGTGGTCTCAACCACAGCCTAGCGGGCGGCTACTGGGCCGGGGAGCGCAACAGGCCGACAACCGCGGCGCCGAGTTCGATCGGGTCGATCGGATGCGCAACGGCCGCTTCCGCGCCGGACCAGCGGGCCAGCCAGGCGTCGTCGGCGCGGCCGGTGAGCACCAGGATCGGCGGGCAGCCGGCGATCTCGTCCTTGAGTTGCTTGGCGATTCCCAGGCCGCCGAACGGGGCGGCCTCCCCGTCGAGGATCACCAGATCGAAGCCGCCGGCGTCCATCAGCGAGATGACCATCGGCGCGGTCGCGACATCGGTGTAGGACAGTTCGGGAAGGTCGGGGTGGAGGCGGGTGCCCAGCGCCAGCCGGACCTGTTCTCGGGTGCCGGTGTTGCTGCTGTAGTTGAGGATGCGTACAGCCGACGCGGGGGAGGACACCGGGCGGCTCAGCGGATGAACACGGCTTCGGCCAGCAGCACCGTGCCCGGCGGCATCATGCCGAGCATGTTGCCGCTGACGCCCCAGCGGGTCCGGTCGATCTCGGCGCGTGCGGTGACCCCGACGGTCTCGGCGCCGGAGCCCTGGCCCCGTCGTTCCACGGTCGCCTGCAACGGCACCGGCAGGGTGATGCCGCGGATGCTCAGCGTCGCGGCGGGTTGGCCATCCGGTGCGACGCCGGCGACATCGACGACAATGTCGGGGTGGTCAGCGGTGTCGAAAAAGTCCGCGCCGCGCAGGTGGCGGTCCCGCATACCGATTCCGGTGCGCACCGATTCGGCCTTGATCACCAGCCGACCCGACAGGTGGCCGTCCGGGGTGACGCTGGCCCCGCCCGTCACCTCGGTGAATCGTCCGTTGACCGGAATCAGTCCCCACAGAGTCTTGCTGACGAACCGGACCGAGGACCGCTCCGGTTCAAGCGTCCAGCTTCCAGCCATGGCGGGGTCGTTCAGCGGAGTCTGCACTGTCATACCGCTGATGGTAGGCATCCGCTGATGGTGGGCATACCGCTGGTGGTAGACCGCCGGATAGCGAGAGGCCCCCCACCTTCGATGTGGGGAGCCTCTCAGGGGTGAAGCGTTGGGACGCGCCTCGACTACGGGGCCGGAGCCGGGCTCGGGGTCGGCGTCGGGGTGGGCGTGGGGGTGGGCGTGGGGGTGGGCGTCGGGGTCGGCTTGGGGGTCGGCTTCGGCTTCTGCACATTGACCAGCGCCTTCGGCAGGCCCTTGTTGTTGGGCTTCAAGCCGATCAGTGCCTTGAGGATTTCGGCCGGGCCGCCGCCGCTCTTGGCGATCTGCGAGATGGTCTGGCCGACCGTGTTGCGGGTTCCGTTGGTGTTGCCGTTGCCGTTGCTGGGCGCAGCGGCGGCGATGGGAGCCGACAGAATCGCTGCGGCCGCCACCGATGCGGTCGCGATCTTCCACTTCATGGCATTTCTCCTTATGTTCTCAATGGCCCCGGTTGCTCTCAGTAGCAACTCAGCAAAATCATAATGACGCTCTGGCCCGCTGGCAAATCCTTTTTTGGTGGAAGATGCCCCTTATTTGGTGGGACTTTAGTCCCCTCGGCATGAGCGCCCAGCTAAGTACGATCCGATTCGTGGGCGTCGTCGCCGCTCTTAAGGTTCCGGTATCGCTCTCAGGTGTCCGGCTCGACGGTCGTCGGTGATCCGGGAATTCGCCGAGGCTCCCCACCCGGAACGAGCAGCCTTTGCTGGGTGCCCCAACATCAACGCCAGGACGCTGTCCAGCTCCGTGGTCTTCGATGGCGGCGTGGCAGGGCGAGGGTTTGGCCGGTGTCGGGCTCGAAAGGGCTAACGCCCGCCGTAGCCGGGATGAGAGATCGCCAGCCGGTGCCCGACAACCACCCGCAGGCAGGTCATCAACTCGGACTCGCGGCCATCCAAGTCGCCGTCACGGATCGCCGCGGCGAGGTCGGCTTCGTCGGCAAAACCCAGAGCGGCCAGGGCCGCCTGCGGCGCACCGGCGGACTGGTCGAGAAGTTCACGCTCGGCGATCCGCAACGCATTGGCCGCCACCAGGGCGTGGAAGTTCACCGCACCGGAGGTGGCGCTGCGGACCTCACCTTCGAGGAACTCCGCGACCGCGGCGATCAGTTCGGCTGCCGTCGGCCGGCCGTTGATGTTTCCGTCGAGTGGCGCAGCGTTCACAGCGCCTCCTCGAGCAGATCCAGGACATCCCACTCGGTCTCGCACACCCGCCGTCCGATCGCGGCCAGTTCCACCGACCGGGTCTGCCCGGACAGATGCCGCTGCGCCTGGTAGCGACAGATCATTCCCCAGCGCAGCGTGCCCAGCACCATCCACCAGTGCAGCGCGGCCCGGTCGACGGTCGCCCCGCCGGCCCGTTCGTAGGCGGCGACGAAGTCGTCGATGCCTCCCAGCCCGCCGGCGGCCAATGCGGCGGGCGCGCCGAAACGCCAGGCCCGGATGCAGAACCACGCCAGGTCTTCGTGGATGTCGCCGATGTGGACCAGTTCCCAGTCGAGCACCGCTGTCAGGGTCGATCCGTCGACGATCAGGTTGCCCATCCGGAAGTCGCCGTGCACCAGCCGGGGCGCTGTGGGTGCGGGCCGGTGCGCCTGCAGCCACCGGAAGGCCCATTCGAAGGTCGCCGTGGTGTCGCCCATCTCGTCGATCCGCTGCCGGCAGTCGGCCAGCGGGTCCTGCTCGACCAGGCCCGGGGCGTCGGTGCGGGCCCGGTGGATGGCGGCCAGGGCCTGCCCGCACTGGCTCAGCAGCCGGGCGCGGCCCTCGCCGTCCAGGTGCCGCTGGATGCGGCGGACAATGGTCTCTCCGGCGATCTCATCGCAGATGAGAAACGGATTGCCCAGTGCTGCAGGAGAAGCTGCAGGAGAAGCTGCAGGGGAATCAGACGCAACGACGATGTGCGGCACCGGGGCACCGGCCGCGGCGGCGGCGGACTGGGCGGCAGCCTCAAGCTCCATCCCGGCGAAGTGCTCGGACCCCTCCAGCGGTGCGGCCCGCAGGATCAGCGCCCGACGGTGCGTGCCCGTCACCGCCTCGAAGGCATACGTCATCCGACTGGCGCCCCCGGTCAGCAGACGCAGGTTGGCCACCGTGACGCCCTCGCCGAGGTGCGGGCGAAGGACCGCCTCCAGTTCGGCCGGCAGCTGATCTTTCACGTGCGCCCGAACTTGAACATGCGCTGTGCCACCCGGCGCATCTGGATCTCCTCGGCTCCCTCGGTGATGCGGTAGCGGCGGTGGTGGCGGTAAATGTGCTCGAACGGTTCGTGACGGCTGTAGCCGATGCCGCCGTGGATCTGCATGGCCCGGTCGGCGGCCTCGCACACCAACCGGTTGGCCCGGTAGTTGGCCATCGACACCTTGTCGGAGACCTCCATGTGGTGGTTGCGGTCCAGCTCGGTGGCCGCGTAGCGCACCAGCAGACGCACCATCTGCGCCTCGGTCTGCAGTTCCACCAACGGCCACTGCACGGCCTGGTTCACCGACAGCGGCTTGCCGAAGGTCGTGCGTTTCGTCGCGTAGTCCACCGCGCGGTCGATGCAGTACTGCGCCGCACCCAGGCTGCTGGCGGCCTGCCGGATCCGGTTCTCGTGCAGGAAGGTCTGGGCGACCTCCAGGCCGCGGTCGACCTCGCCGAGCACCGCATCGGCCGGGATTCGGACGTCGTTGAGTACGACCTCGCCGTGGTCGCTGGGCATATTGAACGTCCACCAGTAGTAGGGCACCTCGAAACCGGGTGCATCACAGGGCACTAGGAACGCGGTGATGCCCACTGCGGCGCCCGCGTCGCCGGAGGTGCGGGCGAACACCAGGTCGTGGGTGGCGCGGTGCACGCCGGTGTTCCACCGTTTGGCGCCGTTGATGACCCAGCTATCGCCATCGAGGCGGGCGGTGGTCTCCATCCAGGTCGCGTCACTGCCGTGGTCGGGTTCGGTGAGACCGAACGCCATGGACCGGGTGCCGGTAAACATGGCCTCGATCCACTCAGCCTTCTGTGCGTCGGTGCCGAAGCGGTCCATCATGATGACCTGGGGGAAGTTGCCGACGATGGACGACTCGTCCTGCAGGTCGTTGTGCAGGCCGAGTCCTTTGTGCGCCAAATGTTCCCGGATGACGGCCATGTCGAGATTGGTGCCGTCACGGCCGCCGAACTTCGAGGGCAGCCCGTACCGCAGCCAGCCGGCTCTGTCGGCGCGGCGGCGCATCTCGTCGAGCAGGTCCTCCCACTCCCGGCGCGGTACGCCGCCGTTGTCGAGGTCGGTGCGGGCGAACTCACGCCGGCGGTCGAAGTACTGCATGTGTTCGGCTTCCAGCGGCTTGATCTCCGCCTCGATGAACGCGTCCATCTCGGCCAAGAGTGGCGGAAGGTGTTCGGGCAGGGTGAAATCCACTCAGGCCTCCTTGGGCTGGCCGTACAGGGTCTTTCTCCAGATCGTGGACAGGGTGTTCACTGCGGCGTCATCGGAGATCCCGACCGACAGGCAGACACCGGTGAATCGCTCGAAGAGCAGGGCGATGGCCAGTGCGGTGTGGTCGGCGTCGAGATCGTCGGCGTAGCCCTGCTGCTGGGCACGCCGGACGGAGGCACGGACGATGTCGGTGCCGAACCGCCGGAATCGGTTCTGCAGCGCGGCGAATCGTGGCTCGGTGCCGGCCAGTTGATCGACCGCGACCATGACGCCGATGTTCGGTTTGAACATCTCCCAGTAGACGCCGACGGCGGAGACGAAGAAGTCGCTGTCATCGGGGAAGGTCGGCAGCTCGACGACCTCGTTGAGGAAGTCTTCGGCCAGTGCGGCCAGCAGATCCTCCTTGTCGGTGAAGTACCGGTAGAACACCGCCGGTGATTTACCCGCCGCCGAGGTGATGTCGGCCAGGGTGGTGCCGTGAAACCCGCGCTGCGCGAACAGAGTGCGCGCGGCCTCCTCGATGGCGTGGCGGGTCCGCTGACCCTTGCTGCCCAGCGGCCGTTCGGCGATGTCAGTCACGGATTCGGTCTCCGGCGCGCAGCAGGGCGCTGGGCAGTGCGTGGCCGACCAGTTCCTGGGCCACCCGGGCGGCGTCGACGGCGGCATCCAGGTCGACGTCGACGTCGATTCCACTGTCCCGCAGCAGATAAACCAGGTCCTCGGTAGCGATGTTGCCGCTGGCGCCGGGGGCGAACGGGCAGCCGCCGAGGCCGCCCACCGATGCGTCCAGGCGGGTCACCCCGGCGGTGACAGCGGCCCAGGCGCTGGCCAGTCCGGCGCCGCGGGTGTTGTGGAAATGCGCGCCCAGTGGCCGCGTCCCGACCCGCGGGAGTACCCGGGCGACCAGGTCGGTGACCCGGCCGGGGGTGGCGGTGCCGATGGTGTCGGCGATGGCGATGCGGTCCGCGCCGAATGCGCAGGCGGCGTCGACGACGTCGAGAACCCGTTGCGGCGGGGTGGGTCCGTCGAACGGGCAGTCCCAGGAGGTGGAGATGATCACCTCGACGCTGACGCCGGCGTCGTGGGCGATCGCGACGATGTCGGCGATCTGCGCGGCGGCCTCAGCGCTGCTGCGCCCGACATTGGCCCGGCTGTGCCCGTCGGCCGCGGACACCACGTACTCCAGGGAGCGCAGGCCGGCGGCGATGGCGCGCCGGGCGCCGTTGGGGCTGGCGACCAGCGCGGAGAAGTCGATGTCGGGGTAGTCGGCGAGTGCGGCGGCCAACTCGGGTGCATCCGCCAGTGCCGGCACCTTCGACGGAGAGACGAACGCGGTGGCCTCGACCTCGCGGACGCCGGTGGCGGCGATGGCGGCCAGCAGATCGAGTTTGGCGGACAGCGGAATCGGTGTCTCGATCTGCAGGCCGTCGCGCAGGGCGACCTCGCGGATCGTCACATGCTGAGGCGGCTCGCTCACAGCACTCCCTTGCCGGCCAGGGCGGCCAGGTCGCCGGCGGACATTCCCAGCAGGCCCCGGTAGATCTCGTCGTTGTGCTGTCCGGGCCGGGCGGGCCCGGCGCTGCGCACCCCGCCCGGCGTCGCGGAGAGCACCGGCACCACACCCGGTCCCAGCACGGTGCGCCCGGCGCCTTCGTCGAGGTGCTCGACGAGCATGCCGCGGGCCAGGAACTGCGGATCGCGCACCACCTCGGCGACGGTGTTGATCGGGCCGGCGATCACCCCCGCCGCACTGAGGGTGTCGATGATGTCGTCGGGTGCGCGGGTGGCGGCCCATTGCCCGATGATGGCGTCGAGTTCATCCTGGTTGCGCCCGCGTGCCCCGTGGCTGACGAAGCGGTCGTCGTCGGCGAGCTCGGGGCGCCCCATCGCGTCGCACAGCCGGCGGAATACGGTGTCCTGGTTGGCGGCGATCACCACCCAGCTGCCGTCGGCGCTGCGGTAGATGTTCGACGGGGCGATGCCTTCCAGGCGGGTGCCCGACGGTCCGCGCACCACCCCGCCGGCGTCGTAGTCGGGGATGGTGGACTCCTGCACGGCCAGGCAGGCCTCGGTGAGCGCGGTGTCCACCACCTGTCCCTCACCGGTGACGGTGCGCCGGTACAGCGCGGCCAGCGCGCCCTGGGCGGCGAACATCCCGGCCAGGGTGTCGCCGAGGGACAGCGCCAGCCGCGGCGGCGGGCCGCCGGGGAAGCCGTTCATGTGCCGCAGGCCGCTGACGGCTTCGGCCACCGACGCGTAGCCCGCCTTACCGGCGTCGGGCCCGGTCTGGCCGTATCCGGACACCCGCACCAGGATGATGCCGCTATTGCGTTGGTGCAGAACGTCATAGCCCAGGTCCCACTTCTCCAGGGTGCCGGGCCGGAAGTTCTCCACGATGATGTCGGATCGCTCCACGAGGTCGAGGAAGATCGCGCGTCCCTGCGGCTCGCGCAGATTAAGGGTGATGGCTTTCTTGTTGCGGGCGTGCACGGTCCAGAAGAAGTGGTGTCCGTCGACCTCGGCCTGGCCCCAGGTGCGCAGCGGGTCAGGTGAGCCGGGCGGCTCGATCTTGATCACCTCGGCGCCCATATCGCCGAGCAGGCGGCCGGCGAACGGCCCGGAGATCAGCGTGCCCATCTCCAGCACGCGGATGCCGTCCAGCGCACCGGTCATGGTGTTGCGTTGCTGAAATCGTGGCGTGAGAGCCAGTCGGTGATTACGTCGACGGCTTGGGCCAGGGTCTGTTTCTGGTCGGGCCCGGAGTAGTAGTGGTTGGCGCCGGGGATCTCGTGCATCTCCTTGTCGGTGGTGCCGATGGCCTCGAAGAGTCGGCGGGTGTGGCTGGGTGTGCAGGCGTCGTCGGCGAGGTTGCCGATCACCAGGGTAGGTACCGTCACGTCGGCGCCGCAGGCGATGCCGTCGCCGCGGGCGTCGTCATAGCTCCACTGGGACAGCCAACTGCGCAGCGAGCTGTACCGGGCCAGACCGACCGGGCTGGAGTTCACCACCCGCGGGTCGCCGAGGTAGCAGGTGCCGGGGGTGCGGTCGTTGGGGTCGACGGTCGGATCCAGCCAGCGTGGATCGGCCATGGTGCCGTGCACGACGAAGCAGAACTCCTCGTCGTCACGTCCCTGTGCCTCCAGTTCGGCCAGTGTGGCCTTGACCCACGTGGTGATTCGGCGGTTGCGGGCGATCTGGGCCTGCCGGTAGCGCTCGAGAAACTCCGGTGTGTAGGGCGGCTGGTTGGGGTTGTCCGGGTTGTAGAGGTCGAGTTCGGGTTCGCGGCGGGTGGGGTCGGACTCATCGAGGATGGAGGCGTCCAGCCATTCGGTGAGCGTGCCGTGGCGGCTGATGTGCGCGGCGAGCAGCATGATGGCGTCGGCGGGTGGCATGTCCACAACGGGGGCCTGGTGTTGGTAATACAGCGACAGCGATCCACCACCACTCCAGCCGGCCAGCACCACCTTCGAGTAGCCGAGACGATCTTTGGCATCGGAGATGACCTTGCCGAGATCCTCGATGACCTTCTCCATCAGCAGATTGGAGTCGGTGCCGCGGTACCGACTGCCGGCGTAGATCACGTGGTGGCCGGCCCGGGCCAGGGCGTTGACCATCGGAAGGTAGGCCCCGCCGCCGATCGGGTGCATGAACACCAGCACGGTGTCTGATGTCGGCGCCGTGGCGGCCCCGGTGTCGGACGGAACGCCTGGCTTGAGCAGATAGCACTCCAGAACGACGATCTCGGCCAGTCCGCCGTAGACGTCCCGAACGCCGGAATTATTCGGGTAGGCGACCAGATACGGGATCCGCTCGTATCGGCTACTCACGAATGCTGGCCCAAATCCGCGGCCACTACCTCTGCCGACGGCACCAGCCGCTGCCGGGTGTCGACGGCGATCACCTTCCAGTCGACGCTGCCGTACTCGTCGAACTTGCGGCGGGCGCGTTCGCGGGCCTTCTCCGGGGCGCCGTGGTGCACGCCCTGCGGCGCGTGACTGATCAGCCCGGGCGGCATCGGGATGCCGTACAGCGAGCCGCCGTGGAAGAAGGCGATTTCGTCGTAATCGACATTGCGGTGATACCAGGGTGTGCGTTCGGTGCCCGGCACACCTTCGGCGGGTTTGGGCAGGAAATTGCAGACGTAGACCCCGGTGGCCTCCATGAACAGATGCACCATGGGAGGCAGGTGCACGCTGTTGGACAACACGACGTGGTAGTTCTCGATATTGAAGATGAAGGGGAAGTTGTCGCCCTGCCAGCCCTCGACGTCGAGCGGATTGTGTTCGTAGAACAGTGAAGTGGTCTCAACCCCGCCGGCTTCGCGGTGCATCAACCGCACCTCGTATTCGGTGCGGTCGTCGTCCTCAAGTGGCTCAGGCTCGGGGATGGTGGCCTGGGACGGGTCGAACGGCCAGTGCCGGCCAAGCGGGCCGGGTGGGGGAGTGCGGAACTCGTCGGTCGCCTCGATCATCAGCCAGGTGCTCTCCGAGCCGCCGTCGGGCAGCTGACGCCAGGTGCAGGCCTTGGGCAGATAGACCCAGTCGCCGGTGCGGTAGTCCAGCGGCCCGAACTCCGTCTCCAGCCGCCCGGATCCCTGGTGGACGAAGCACAGCAGGTCGCCGTCGATGTAGCGGATGTGAAAAGGCATGTCCTCGGTGCGCCGGCTCAGCAAGATGCGGCAGTCGGGGTTGGAGAACAGCAGCAGTGGGCTGCCGGCGGGGTCGGTGGCGTCGGCGGGTTTGAGTTGGTCGGCCAGCACGTCGACCGGCCGGAGCGGGCCCGATGCGCGGAACTGCGTCGGGTCGTGGCGCCGGTACATGCTGGCGGTGCGCCCGGTGAACCCGCCGCGCCCCAACTCGTCGTCCTTGAGCCCGTCGAGGTCGGCGTGCAGCCGCCGTGGGGTGGCGCCTTTGCGCAGGTGGACGAAGGATTCCATGGTTGCTCCCGAAGCGTGCGACGGCCTGAAACTGAAACTGACATTACTTTTGCGCCGATGCTCGGACAAGGAATCGGCGGCCGTGGGAGAGTCGCGTGTAACGCTGGCGATTTCATTACCGATAACCGGCATGTTTTACTCGATCCTTAAACAGACAATCCGGTGCGAGAGAAAGCTGGGGTGGATTGGTGAGTTCCGTCTCCGACAAGGTGCGTGGTTGGTCACGCCGTTTTGCCGTTGCGGCGACCGCCGCGGCGGCACTGCCGGGCCTGATCGGCCTGGCCGGTGGGTCAGCCACCGCCGGCGCGTTCTCGCGTCCCGGCCTGCCCGTCGAATACCTGGACGTGCCTTCGGCCGCGATGGGCAAGACCATCCGGGTCCAGTTCCAGAGCGGCGGCGCCAACTCGCCGAACGTCTGGCTGCTCGACGGTCTGCGCGCCCAGGACGACTACAACGGCTGGGACATCAACACCCAGGCCTTCGAGTGGTACCTGGACTCGGGCCTGTCGATCTCGATGCCGGTGGGCGGACAGTCCAGCTTCTACGCCGACTGGTACCGGCCCGCGTGCGGCAAGGCCGGCTGCTCGACCTACAAGTGGGAGACCTTCCTGACCAGTGAGGCGCCGGCCTGGCTGGCGGCCAACAAGCAGGTCAAGCCCAACGGCAGCGCCGCGATCGGTCTGTCGATGGCCGGCTCGGCGTCGCTGACGTTGGCCGCCTGGCATCCCGGTCAGTTCATCTACGCCGGCTCGATGTCGGGCTTCCTGAACCCGTCTGAGGGCTGGTGGCCCGGCCTGATCAACATCTCGATGGGCGACGCCGGTGGCTACAAGTCCAACGACATGTGGGGCCCGTCGAGTGATCCGGCCTGGCAGCGCAACGACCCGATGGTGCAGATCCCGCGACTGGTGGCCAACAACACCCGGCTGTGGATCTACTGCGGCAACGGCCAGCCCAACGAGTTGGGCGGCGGCGACGTGCCGGCCACCTTCCTGGAAGGCTTGACCATCCGCACTAACCGCACCTTCCGCGACAACTACCTCGCGGCGGGCGGGCGCAACGGTGTGTTCAACTTCCCCGATAACGGCACGCACAGCTGGGCTTACTGGGGCCGCGAGCTTCAGGCGATGAAGCCGGACCTGCAGCGGGTTCTGGGCGCGACGCCTCAGAGCTGACCCGAACACGATTAAGCGGGCCGTCAGCGAAAGCTGGCGGCCCGCTTTTCGTTGTGCGG
>NZ_JBILVF010000144.1:0-8919 GCF_044370595.1 Mycobacterium sp. | reverse complement strand
CTCGGTAGCCAAACCTCTCCGGCCCTTGCGGCCGGTGTCGGCGGCGCGGGCGGGGCCG
The DNA here is from genome assembly GCF_044370595.1 of Mycobacterium sp. Taxonomy (GTDB): domain Bacteria; phylum Actinomycetota; class Actinomycetes; order Mycobacteriales; family Mycobacteriaceae; genus Mycobacterium. The sequence continues at coordinate 8,861 of NZ_JBILVF010000144.1, read as the reverse complement.
GCGGCAAGGGCGGCAAGGGCGGTGTCGGCGGCGACGGCGGTGTCGGCGGGGCTGCCCGAGGCACGGGCACGCAGGGCGTCGGCGGCAACGGCGGCAACGGCGGTGCCGGCGGTGCGACGGTCGGCGGCACCGGCGGGACCGGCGGCAATGGCGCCGACGGCATGGCGTCCTTCTTGTTGGCCCCGGCCGTCCCGGGCGGCACCGACGGCGCTGCCGGAGGCAACGGCGGCGAACCCGGCGCGGGTGTCGTCGGTACCGGCGGGACGGGCGGTAATGGCGGCGCCGGTTCAACGAAGGGCCTTGACGGGACCAGTGGTTCCGCCGGGGTCGCACGGAGCGGCGACGGTGGCACCGGCGGCAACGGCGGCAACGGACTCGACCTGGTTGCCGGCGTAGCTGGCAACGGCGGCGCCGGCGGCGCCGGCGGATCGACCGGGAACGGCGGTGCCGGCGGAAACGGCGGTAGAGGCGGCAGCGGTGCGTCCGGCAATGGAAACAACGCCGCAAGCCCAGGCGCAGGCACTGCCCTGCCCGGCAATCCGGGGAAGGCCGCCGGTGCGGGCGGGCGCGGCGCCGCTGGCGGCGTGGGTGGCGCTGGCGGGTCCGGGGGCAGCACGTCGGGCAACGGCGGGGCCGGCGGCATCGGCGGTCAAGGCGGCGCCGGCGGCACCGCGAACGGCGGCACCGGCAGCGCCGCCGGGCTCAGTACGACCAATATCGGAGCGACGGGCTCGCCCGGTGGCGACGGTGGCGCCGGCGGCATCGGCGGTGAAGGCGGCGTCGGCGGGGCAGGCGGTGCCGGAGGCCGAGCAGGCGGGTCCGGCAACGGCGGCATCGGCGGTGCCGGGGGCGTCGGCGGCGCGGGCGGCACCGCCCGCGGCGGCGCCGCCGGAACGGGTGGGGCGGGGGGCCAGCCGGGGGAAATCGGCACCGGCCAACCGGCAGGCAGAGGTGGCGACGGTGGCAACGGCGGGAAGGCCGGAACCGCCGGGAACGGCGGGTCGGGCGGGGCCGGCGGGGCCGGTGGGGCCGGCAGCGGGAAGGGCACGAATGGTGTGGCCGGAAACGGCGGCAACGGCGGCAACGGTGGAGTCGCCCTGGGCGGCCAGGGCGGTGACGGCAATACCGGCGGTACTGGCTTCATTATTGTCCCAGCACCGCCCTACACCGTGGACCCGAACCCCGGCCCGGGTGGCAACGGCGGCAACGGCGGTGGTTCCGGGACCCAAGGCCTCGGCGGCGCCGGGGGAGCGGGAGCAACCCCCGGCCAGACCGGCACCCCCGGCAAAGCGACCGGTGGTAACGGCGGGGCTGGCGGAAATGGCGGCCTAGCGATTTCCGGCGGCAACGGCGCCGACGGCGGCAAAGGCGGCAACGGCGGCAATGCCGGCAACGGCGGCAACGGCGGCGACGGCACCAGCGCGAGTGGCTTGTCTACCGGCCCCTCCCTGAACGGCGGCAACGGCGGCAACGGCGGCAACGGCGGCGCCCTGCCGGGCACCGTGGGCGGCGCGGGCGGCAAGGGCGGTAAAGCGGTCGCCGGTGGCACGCCCGGGAAAGCGGGCGACCCTGGAACGCCCTAGCCCTGATGATGCAGTAGAAGATCACGCAAGCGCTCGGCTGGGGTTTCCCAGTCGAGCGTTTTGCTGCATTGGGGTGCGGGTGCGGCCGGCCCCGAGGCGTGGCACCACGCGCGGTGATGCAGGGCATCGGGTTCGCGGTCAACGCCTTTTTCAGATAGCCGGCGAATTGGCCTGCGCCGCAAGCGGTCAGGGTCGGTTGTCGATCACGGCGTTGAGGGCTTCGACGGGGCCCCGCCGGACCGTCTGCTTCTCTCCGGGGTTGATCAGCATGGCAACGGCGACCAGTACCGTCACCACCACCACACAGCTCAACGCCGCGATGATCCACCGCACTGCCATGTCCTGGCCCGCAGGATAAAGCGCCATCAGGACCAGCTAGGCCACCGCAGCGACCAGCATGACCCCGAGCAGGGCACCGGGCAGTGGTGTACGCATGGAGAGGCGCTCCACCCGCTGGTCCGACAAAGCGCGCCACCATTCCCACAGCGAGGAATCGTTGGGAATCCGTGCATTTGCGGCGTACTCGTCCAGCGTTTCGCCGACCGCCCTCAGCGCGTTGTCGGCACGGGCGGAACCCTGCGCCGGAGGAAGTGAGGGCAGTCCGGTGACCTCGGTCAGCTCGTCTTCCCGGACTGCCACACCGTGACCATGACGAAGGCGCTGATGAAGATGAAAGAGCCGCACACCAACGTCGCGGCCCCGTCGAGCGCCGTAGAGTCGTTGCGACCGCGCCGGACCGACCACCTGGTCAGCGGGATCGTGATCCCGGCCGCAAGGGCCGACAGCACCACGGCAAGTACGACCGGATTCAGCGTCAGGACGTTGACCATCGGGCCGTTATTACGGCTCAGCGGCAACCCGTCGTCGCTCTGACCGCCTCGGATCACCGGTACCTCCCCGGGCTCGTCAAGGGAGTACTGGCCGGGGAGGGTGACCCCCAGCAGTGCGTGAGTTAGTGGTGAAGGCCTGCGGCCAGAAGGGTTAGCGCTGGGTTAGCGCAGGGCTGCAGCGCGAAGGGTTCGCGGCCCAACGCTCGCGGGCCCGCCGGCAACTCCGGACCGACACCGGCCCGTCCGTGATCACCGCCGCCAGGCCCGCATCCACCGCGGCGGCGAACCCCTCGGCCGAATCCTCCACTGCCAGAGCGTCTTCCGCCCGGATTCCGAGCTCCCCCAGGGCGCAGATTCTCGACGTCGTCACCGGTGAGCAGCAGTTCGACGGCCCCGTCGCCGAGGAGGTCGCGCACCGACCGCTGCACCGCCGCGCCGCGCAGCGACGTCACCGCAGCGACCCGGATCCCCGCGCAGTGCAGATCCCAAACGAGGTTGCGCACCACGGCGCAGTCCCCGGCGGTCAGCGCACGATCCAGCGAGACGATCACCGCCTCGAGTTCACCGACGTAGGGGCGGCCGGTCCGCTCCCACCAATATGCGCTCACGCGGGGAACTATCCGGGCCTCGGCGCTCGCGGGATCCCCCGACCGGGGGAGGCGTGGGGGGAGACCTTCATCGAGCCTGCATCCAGATCGCCAAAACGGCGGCGGGTTCAAGCGGTGACGTAGTCGAGGTAGTCGGCGGGGAACACCGACAAATCGGTGCCTTTTGCGAACCATTGGCGGAGGAGGCCGTTGGTGTTCTCATTGGTTAGTGCCGCGCTGCCAGGTTGAGTGCGGATCGCAGAAATAGATGTCGAGATCGGCGGCCAGGGAGATGGCCGCGTGGTTGGCCATCTCCTTGCCCTGGTCCCAGGTCAATGAGCGGCGCAGCATCGCCGGGAGCTGGCTCATCTTGGCGATGATGGCGTCCTGGACTGCCTGGGCCCCGTGGCCCTCGGGTAGATGCAGCAGCATCACGAACCGGGTGGTGCGCTCCACGAGGGTGCCGATGGCCGAGTTCGAGACGGTGCTGCCCATGATGAGGTCGCCCTCCCAGTGCCCGGGCACGGCGCGATCATCGGCTTCGGCGGAGCGTTCGCTGATGTTGATCATTCCCGGGATGCGTCCACGCCGGGTTCGGGGTTGATGCTGCGGACGGCGCACGGCGCGTTTAGTGCGCAGGCATTGGTGCAACTCGCGGCGCAACGATCCCCGGCCCTGCACGAAGAGGGCCTGGTAGATCGCCTCGTGTGACACCCACATCTCCGGATCGTCGGGAAAGTCGCGGTGCAGCCGCGACAACCGCCAACCCCGAGATGGGCTACGGCAGGCTCTCGATGGCCGAACGGGCCGAACTCGTCGGCGGCACAATGGAAGTCCGCTCACGTCCGGGAGCGGGGACGTCGGTGCGGGTCACCGTCCTGATCGACGGTCAGACCTCGACTTAGGTAAGGCTGCGGTATCGCGGTGGACCCCGGCCGGAGGGCTGGAAAACGTAATGTTTTCAGGCCGTTTCGCGGCCGGATTTCGTTCCCTTCGGCACTATCCGGCGGTACTCTCGAATTGCCGATTAAGACGACTGGGAGACGTGTTCGTCCCGGAGACTTCGGCGTCGCCGCGCGGCGATTTTCTGAGAGGAGTCCCATATGGCGTCAGTTCTGTGGTTTCAGGGAGGGGCGTGCAGTGGCAACACCATGTCATTCCTCAATGCCGATGAACCCAACGTCGTCGACCTGATCGTCGACTTCGGTCTGGAGGTGATCTGGCATCCCTCGCTGGGCCTGGAACTGGGCAACCAAGCCCAGAAGATCTTCTGGGACTGCGCCAACGGTGAGCGCCCGATGGACGTCTTCGTCTTCGAGGGCTCGGTCATCGAGGCACCCAACGGCACCGGTCGGATGGACATGTTCGCCGACCGCCCGATGAAGGACTGGGTCACCGACATGGCCAAGCAGGCCGGCATCGTCGTCGCGATCGGTGACTGCGCCTGCTGGGGCGGTATCCCCGCGATGGAGCCCAACCCCTCGGCGTCGACCGGTCTGCAGTACCACAAGCGCAACAAGGGTGGGTTCCTCGGCCCGGACTTCCGATCCAAGGCAGGCCTACCGGTGATCAACATCCCGGGCTGCCCGGCGCACCCGGACTGGATCACCCAGATCCTGGTCGCGCTGGCCACCGGCCGCACCAGTGACATCGCCCTCGACGAGTTGCAGCGGCCGCAGACGTTCTTCAAAACCTTCACCCAGACCGGCTGCACCCGGGTGCAGTTCTACGAGTACAAGCAGTCGACGATGTCCTTCGGTGAGGGCACCCGCACCGGCTGCCTGTTCTACGAGTTCGGCTGCCGCGGCCCGATGACGCACTCGCCGTGCAACCGGATCCTGTGGAACCGCCAGTCGTCCAAGACCCGCGCCGGCCAGCCCTGCTACGGCTGCACCGAACCGGAGTTCCCGCACTTCGACCTGGCGCCGGGCACGGTGTTCAAGACCCAGAAGGTCGCCGGGGTGATCCCCAAGGAAGTCGGCACCGGCTCCAAGAAGCTGTCCTACATGGCGCATGCCGCCGCGGCGCGGTTGGCCGCTCCGCAGTGGAGCAAAGAAGACATGTTCGTGGTCTAGCCACGCCTCGACATCCGCTGACCACAACACCTTTGGAGGACATCGCTCATGACCGCGCTTGATCTGCACGTCAGCCCACTCGGGCGCGTCGAGGGAGACCTCGACGTCCGGGTCACCATCGACGACGGTGTCGTCACCTCGGCCTGGACCGAGGCGGCGATGTTCCGCGGCTTCGAAATCATCCTGCGGGGTAAGGACCCGCAGGCCGGCCTGATCGTCACGCCGCGTATCTGCGGCATCTGCGGCGGCAGCCACCTCTACAAGTCGGCCTACGCACTCGACACCGCGTGGCGCACCCACTTGCCGCCCAACGCCACCCTGATCCGCAACATCGCCCAGGGCTGCGAGACCCTGCAGTCCATCCCGCGCTATTACTACGCGCTGTTCGCCATCGACCTGACCAACAAGAACTACGCCAAGTCCTCGATGTACGACGAAGCGGTCCGCCGGCACGCTCCGTACGTGGGCACCAGCTACCAGAAGGGCGTGGTGCTGTCCCAGAAGCCGGTCGAGGTGTACGCCATCTTCGGCGGGCAGTGGCCGCATTCCAGCTTCATGGTGCCCGGCGGCGTGATGGGCGCACCGACGCTGTCCGACGTCACCCGGTCGATCGCGATCCTGGAGAACTGGAAGGACAACTGGCTGGAGTCCGACCTGCTGGGCTGCAGTGTCGACCGCTGGCTGGAGAACAAGTCCTGGGAGGACGTGCTGGCCTGGGTCGACGAGAACGAGTCGCAATACAACAGCGACCTGGGCTTCTTCATCCGCTACTCCCTCGATGTGGGTCTGGACAAGTACGGCGTCGGGGTGGGCAACTACCTGTCGACCGGCACCTACTTCGACCCGTCGCTCTATCAGCGGCCGACCATCGAGGGCCGCAACGCCGCGCTGATCGGCCGCGGTGGGGTGTTCGTCGGCGGCCAGTGGAACGAGTTCGACCAGGCCAAGGTCCTCGAGGACGTCACCCACTCGTTCTACGAGGGCAGCCGTCCGCTGCACCCGTTCGACGGTGAGACCATCCCGATCGACCCGGAGAAGGGCAAGACCCAGGGCAAGTACAGCTGGGCCAAGTCGCCGCGTTATGAGGTGGACGGCTTCGGCAACCTGCCCCTGGAGACCGGTCCGTTGGCCCGGCGGATGGCCGCGGCCGGCCCGAACGCCGCGCCGCATCAGGACAACGACCCGCTGTTCCTGGACATCTACAACAAGATCGGACCCAGCGTCATGGTCCGTCAGCTGGCCCGCCTGCACGAGGCACCCAAGTACTACAAGTGGGTGCGGTCCTGGTTGGACCAGATCGACCTCAAGGAAAGCTTCTACACCAAGCCCACCGAGCACGACTCCGGCAAAGGCTTCGGCTCCACCGAGGCCGCCCGCGGTTCGCTGTCGGACTGGATCGTCATCGAGAACAGCAAGATCAAGAACTACCAGGTGATCACGCCGACGGCGTGGAACATCGGGCCGCGGGACGGCGGCGAGGTTCTTGGCCCGATGGAGAAGGCCTTCGTCGGCGCTCCGATCGTCGACCCGGAGGATCCGGTCGAACTCGGCCACGTGGCGCGCAGCTTCGACTCCTGCCTGGTGTGCACCGTGCACGCCTACGACGGCAAGACCGGTAGGGAACTGTCGAAGTTCGTGATCAACGGAATGGTGTGACCGAGGGGGTCAGCGACTCGACCGTCGACCTCGAGCCTCCCGGCTGCGATGTGCTCGTCGTCGGGTGTGGCAACCTGCTGCGCGGCGACGACGGCGTCGGTCCGGTCCTGATCCGTCACCTGTGGGACCGCGGGGTGCCCGTGGGCGCCAAACTGGTCGACGGCGGCACCGCCGGGATGGACGTCGGTTTCCAGATGCGCGGTGCGCAACGGGTCGTCATCGTCGACGCCTGTGTCAGTCAGGGGGCTACCGGGGCTGCACCGGGAACGGTGTACCGGGTGCCGGGGGAGGAGTTGACCGACCTGCCTCCGCTGCAGGGTATGCACACTCATTCGTTCCGGTGGGACCACGCCATCCCGTTCGCCCGCTGGGCGCTGGGCGATGCCTGCCCCACCGACATCACCGTGTTCCTCATCGAAGCCGCCGCCATGGATCTCGGCGCCGAACTTTCCGACCCGGTCCTTGCCGGCATGGAGCAGGTCATCGCCCTGATCGAGCGGGACTTCCTGGCCCCGCTGCGCCCCGAGGTCGACGGGCAGGTCGACGTGGAGTTCACCGCCGACGGATACCTGCGCCTCGACGCCGCGCTGGCGGCAAGCCGGTTTCCCTCCGACGCGGCGGCGGCGGTCCCGCGTGACGGCGAACTGTGGATGTTCCCGCTGCGCGGACCCAGCAGTGGCGGCTTGCTGCTCAAGCAACGCAACCCGGCCGGCGACCGGGCGGTGCTGGTGCACCCGGTGCTGATCCAAGAAAGCCTCGCCGACGGTTTCCCGGTCGGCGTCCGTGCGGCATTCTGGGACGATGAGAACAAGGCACTGCGGATTGCGCTGCGTGAGCAGCAGATACCCCCACAGTGACCTGGGTACGTGATCGTCATGACTGAGCCGCAGCGCCCCAAGACCGTCGTCCGGGCCGACAGTTGCACCGACGAGGCCCTCGACGTCCAGACCGTCGTCGTCCCCGACCGGGGGCGCTGGGCCGTCGAGATCGTGGTGGTCTTCGCCGACGGCGTGGTGCGTAAGCGGATCAACACCCACGCCACCAAGGCTCGCGCCGACCTGGCCGCCGATCTGATCCGACGTGCTGCCGAACGCGATATCGGCGGCGGGCCGCGACGCGGATGACACCGGCTGGTAGAAGGAGTGTTGTGACCGACGCTGACCCGACTGTGCCGGACCCAGGTGGGCTCGCGGTCCGGCCGCAACCACTGGGCGCTTTCCCGCTTCCGCTGGGCTATCTGTTGATCCCGGCATCCCCCGACACCGAGGACGCCCGACTCGCGCTGCTGGCCGGCCGGGTACCGGACTGGCCTGAGGCGCTGCGCGCCCACGCGCTGGCGCTGGCAGGCGACCGGGACGGGGCTTTGGCCGTGCTGACCGCCGATGACCCGGTCACCCGCTACAACCGGTTCGTGATGGACCCCGACACCGAAGACCCCGACCAATTGCGTTCGGATCTCGGCGAATTCGGGGTGCTGGTGGATGTGGTGCTCTTCGCGCTGGGGCGCAGCGACACACCACCCGACGTGGACACCGCCACCGGGGACACCCCGACCGGCGAGGTGGCCGCCCTGGTGCTGTCCACCCAGGCCAGTAAGGCCCTCGACGACGGTGCTCCGGCGGCCGCGGTGGCACTGCTGGACCAGGCGGCCGAGTTGGTCCCGCCGGGCTGTGAGCCGCTGCGCGGGGTGCTGCTCGGGGCCGCCGGTTCGGTGGCCGCGCAGACCGACGGCCCCGGGGCGGTGACCCGGTTTGAGCAGGCGCTGCGTGCGTTGGAGGGTGCCGAGGATCTGCGGGTGGCCCGGGCCGAGTTGCACCTGAGCCTGGCCGGGCTGCTGCACGAGCAGGCGGTGGACCGCCCCGATCTGCTCAACCGCGCTGTGCCGCACTACCATTCGACGCTGCAACTGATCCTGCGGGAGGAGGCGCCGGTGCTGTGGGCGGCCGCGCACGCCGACCTGGCGACGGCCTACCTGACCATGCCGATGACCGAGGCCTCCAGCCAGTTGCGGCTGGGGGTGGCCGCACAGTCGCTGCGCTCGGCGCTGAAGGTCTACACCCCCGAGGACTACCCCGAGCAGTGGGCCAGCGTGCAACTGAACCTGGCCAACTCGCTGGTGTACACCCCGTC
>NZ_JBILVF010000142.1:0-8930 GCF_044370595.1 Mycobacterium sp. | reverse complement strand
TCGACATCGCGGCGCTGGCCGCTGCCGGCTCGCGGACGCTGACCGCCGAGATCGAGGCGAACCTGGCCCGCAGCGCCGGGAGGTCCGACAGGGTGTGCCGCGGGGAGCGGATCTACAGCACCCGCGAGGCGGCTGGGTTGCTTGGTCAGCCGGTCAACTGGATCACCTGGGCGCTGCGCAAGGACTTCTTCACCTACGCCGACGACTCGCCCATCGAGCCGCTGCATGTGGGGCGGGGCCGGCGCCGCCGCTTCACCGTGGGCATGCTCAGGGAAATGGCGAAGTCCTGTCACCGGCAGGGTGTCCTCAACGAGCGGGAGTGCGAGCGGTTGCTGGCTGAACTGTCCCGCACGCCGCGGTAATACACCGCCCGCCCACCGCCGTCATCACCAGCGGCGGGCGCTGAGCACCACCGACTGCACACGGGAGCCCGCACCGGGTCGTCCCGCACTTCATCCACCCACATCCACCCAGACGAGAGGACTTTTCGACTATGAACGACACCAACACCAACACACCGAGCTGGCCCCACGACGACCTCGTGCACGGCTGGTGGGTCATCCCCGGCCGGCTGCTGGCCACCGAGTACCCCGGGGCCAAGGACAACGACAAAACGGCGCGCAAACTGCGGGTTCTGCGCGAAGCCGGCGTCAACTCCTTCGTCGACCTGACCGAAGCCGGGGAAATCACCCGCGGCGGCGTTCCGATGCGTCCCTATCGCGGCGACCTCGACCGCGGCGCGGCCTACGAACGCTTCGCGATCCCGGATTGCGGCGTCGTCGAGGACACCGAGTACGACCGGATCCTGGCGCACATCCGCGCCGAACTCGATGCCGGCAAGGTGGTGCTGGCTCACTGCTGGGGCGGGAAGGGCCGCACCGGCACCGTGATCGGCGCCTGGCTCATCGACCACGAGGGCCTGGGCTATCCGGAGGTGCTGGACCGCATGCGGGACCTCCGGCAGGGAACCCGCAAGGCAGACCACCCGGTTCCCGACACCGAGGAACAAGCCGCGGTGCTGCGGCGGCGGGCCCAGCGCTCCCAGCGAGAGGGGGCCTGAGCATGACCGACTGGTTCCAGCGTCTCACCGGCTTCGCCGAGGACGGTTACACCTCCACCCAGCAGCGGCTTGCCGTCGAGCGCGACGAGCTGGTGTCGCGGGTCAACGGCAAGCGCTACCGGATCGGGGAGTTCACCCTGCCGACCGTCGCCGAGCTTCGCTCTCGGACGAATCCGTCACGGGGACAACGCAGTACGGTCGACGCTGTGATCGGGGAGGCCCGCAGGCTGCACTCCGACCCGCAGTTCGACGGGGCGTTGTTCCAGGTGGCCTCCCAGTTCAATGCCCTGGAGATGCTCTCCGAGCACGTCACACCGGAGCAGGGTGTCACCCGCTACGCGTGGGACGGCACCCAGGGCCCGGCGTGCGCCATCGCGGCCGGGGCGGCCACCATCTACCGCAACTACTTCGTGCCCGTCGGTGATCAGATCGGGCAGACCGCCGACCGGCAGATCGATGCGCTGGCCGGGGTGGGGGCGGCGCTGGCGGAGTTGACCGGCCTTCCGGTAGAGGCGCTGTGGACGATGAGCAACGGCTATGCGCTGTGCACCGAGCGGGGTCTCGCTGCGATCGGTGCGGCTCTCCAAGACGCCACCGAGGAGGTCCGCGACAGCCTGCGCGGGCAGCTGTCGATCGGCCTGCATCGCAACGTGGAGGTCACCGACGTCGACGGCCCGCCGCGCCGGCTGGTCTCCCAGGCGTTCTGTTCGGCACTGCCACTGGGGTATTCGCGGCTGCCCCGGCCGCAGTGGGCGCTGTTCGCCCAACTGATCCTGCAGGCCACCTACGAGGCGACGCTGCTGGCGGCTGCCGAGCAGGCCGACGCGGGCGGGTCGAACGTCGTGCTGCTGACCCGGGTGGGCGGGGGAGTCTTCAACAACCACCCGGGGTGGATCGACGCCGCGATCGAACGCGCGGCGGGCATCGTCGCCGACGCCGGCCTGGACATCCGGGTGGTCTGCCACCGCGAAGTCAGCCCGGGCGTGCGCGAGATCGTCGAGCGGTGGGGGTGACGATCGGGCCGCAGCGACCCTGCCATCGACTCTGGCACAGACGAATTCGGGGTTTTTGACACACCAGACAAAAAGCCTCCTATCCTAATCGACTGTGAACACCGTCGGCCACGATGAACAGCGCGCGGCGGGCCTCCCTCGCTAGGCCTCGCGCCGCGGTCTACGGCGCCGGGCTCAGCGCGATACTGGCATTGAGTCCGGTTGCCGACGGCGTCGCCACCCCGCAGACCCGGCTCATCCTCGGTGGAGCCGAATACGAATGGGCGGAATGGTTTCCGGCTATCGCGGCGCTGCCCCTCGTGACGCGCTACGTCACGCCCAACAGGGAGATCGGCGCGGGCTTCTTTCCCGGCAGCACTCCGGTATTGATCGACTATCCGGGCTCACTGCTCCGTCCCGGAACCGCCAACGCGCACATCAACATCGGAACCGACAACCTCGATGCCGCCATCAAACAACGAGACGAACCGCTGGCAATCGTGGGCCAGTCACAAGGCACGGTCATCCTCGACCGGCAGCGGGCCCGACTGGAGAGCGATCCGCATACCCCCGCCGCGGATCAACTGCAGTTTGTCCTGTTCAATTCACCGACGCGGGGACTCGCCACGACGCTGTTCCGCTCGGGCACCCGTGTTCCGATCGTGGACGTCACGATCGCCCCGCCGGTTGAGAGTCGTTACGACACATCGCTGGTCATCCACGAATACGACATCTGGGGCGACTTCCCCGACCGCCCCTGGAATCTGCTGACTCTGCTCAACGCCGCGACGACCGCGGTGTTCGTCCACCAACTCGCCTACGACCTGCCTTCCCGGATCGCCCCGGAAAACATCACCACGGTGGTCAACTCCAAAGGAGCGACCGACAGGACCTACTTCGTTCCGGCGCCCACCCTGCCGTTGACCGAGGTGCTGCGGGTGGTGGGCGTGCCGGATAAGACGGTGGATGCTCTCGACAACGCGCTGCGCCCGATCATCGACGCCGGGTACTCGAGGAACGACAAGCCCGGTGACCCACGCCCCTACCTCGACCGCGGTGTGCTGACCACCCACCAGAAGCGGGCTCAGGTGTTGGAGTCGGCGGCCCGGGAAGAGCCCGGCCCCGCTGCTGTGCGCAGTGCGGCCCGGGCGGCAGAACCCGGCACCGAGTCAACCGGCCGGCCGGCGACCCACCGGGAGCGTCGCGGCGCACACCGCTGACTGAGCACTGTCAGAGGTCACTCCTATCATCGGCGGCGTCGAAGATTGAAGGGGGAGCATGTCGCAGTCGATCAACACCAGCTACGCGGTCATCGTTTTGGGTGATCGGGAGACCATCCGGCACTTCGACCTTGACGAGAAGGCCGCCCGCCAGGGCGCGGTGGTGACCGAGACCTACTGTTTCGATCCCGGCGAGGCGGCGGCCCAGGAGGACCTCACCGAGGTCGACGCCGTGGTGACCGCGCTGAGCCGGGCCATTGCCACCCGCGCCGACCTGTGGATGCCGTTTCCGATGGAGGACCTTGGCCGCGAACAGCATCTGCGTCGGCTCAGCCTGATCCTGCAGCGCCACGGCCTGAACATGCTCATGGGCCACGACCTGGAGCCGTGCACGATGGACGGCGGGTTCAGCGCGATCGACTACGCGCTGCGCATTGAGGTCAAGGCGGTCGACGCCCTGGGCTTCGCGGCCCTGGCCAGCGCCGGCATGCGGACCCTCGGGGTCGAGATCGAGCGCGAACTCCTCGACCCGGCCTGCCCGCCGGCCCCGGTCCGGGACGTCCCCCCGCCGGCCGTCATCGAGGTGGGCGAGAAGTACTACAGCACCAGCGAGGTGGCCCGCTTCTTCGGCAAGTCGGTGCAGTGGGTCTACTGGGCGATGCGCACCGGGGTCTTCACCCAGTCCGACGGAGAGCCCATCGAGCCGATCCGCATCGGCAAGAACGGACGCCGCCGCTTCACCCTGCCGGTGCTGCGCGACATGGCCCGGGCCTGTTATCGGCGCGGCATCGTGGGGGAGGACGAACTCCTCGATCTGCTAGCTGTGCTGGCGCGCGCCGAAGGAGAGTAGGCGGCGCCGGTCTTGCAACTCGGGGGCGCGTTGGGAGATAGTGAAAAATCAAATAGGGCAGCGAAATCCGGCGAATGGCGACTGCGACACTGAAATTCTGATGCGGGGGATGCATCGCAAATCCGAACCGGCACAGTGCAAAACTCACCAACGCAGCCCCACAACACGCCAGGTGTGATCGAGGCCACGTTTGAAAAATGTTGGTGTAAGAGCAAATTACTGATCGGCAGTCGTGAATCGCCCTCGGCGCAGTAGTGCTGCTGAACTGCGAAAACACCCGTGCATCAACGGATCTACCTGGGTTTTCACCGATTCCTGTGGGCACAGCGCTGAACTGGGACGATAGTGTTGTCCACAGGGTGGATTTCCCCTGAAAGCAAACACATTTAGCAAATCGGTTCCCAACGGAAGAGCTAAGGGTTTGTCGCTCAACGATTTTTATCGCCTGACTTATCCGATTAGCCTTCTCCCACTATGAACAGAATTGCACTGGCGACGATCACTGCCGCACTTGTTGCAACCTCATCGGCCACCGCCTCGGCTGTCCCTCAGGTTGGGATGAGCGGGCTGGTGCCCAACGCGCGCAACCTCGCGCAGTACATCGTTGCCAACTATCCCGGCGTTCAGTCCATCGGCGGAGTGCGGGCAGATTCGCGCCCGGATCACCCGAGTGGCCGCGCCATCGACATCATGATCGGCTCGAACATGGGTCTGGGTGATGCCATCAACGCCGACATCCTCAGCCAGGCCGGACGCTTCGGCGTGGAGTACACGATGTGGCGGGTGGCCGACCACTTCAACCACGTCCACGTCACCGTTTCGTAGTCCATTTCCGGGTCCATTTCCGGGTCCATTTCCGGGTCCATTTCCGGGTCCATTTCCGGGTCCATTCCCGGGTGCATTCCCGGGTCCATCCCTTGAGCCCCTTTGGCCTCCCGCGGCGCCGCGCTCGTCGCCGCGGGAGGCCCCTGCTAATCCAGGGCCGCGATCAGATCGCCGACGGTGTGGTGGGACTCCAACGGGTGGCGGAGCCGGCCGCGCTGGTTGACCGTGTAGATATTGCGGCGGCCGTCCTTCCGCTTCACCAGGTAGCCCGCCTCGGTGAGCTCGGCCAGGATCACCTGCACCGCCCGCTCGGTGATCCCGATGCTGTTACTCAATTCGCGGGCCGTGAGCGCCTCCCCGCGCGCCAGGCAGATCAGGACGTGACTGTGATTGGTCAGAAACGTCCACGTTCGGGCCGGGGCTGCGGCAGCGGCAGCGGCACTACTGCGTGGCCCGTTGGTCGCCCGTCGGGTTCGCGTCGCTCTCGTCATTTTCCGACCTCGCTTGTCGTATGGGCGTCATGGCCTGTGTCGTGGCCTGGCAGAGCGGTGCGGGGCTGCCCCTTGGTCGCGAGCAGGCTCCAGGCGATCGAGACCCCGAGGGTGACCACGATTGCCCCCAGCGTCAGCGGGATGGGCAGCTTGCCGACCGGGGTCTCCGACAGGATGAGCTTGACGCCGGCCAACCCGAGCAGCACCGCCAGCCCGTAGTGCAGGTAGACGAACCGGCGCATCAACCCGGCCAAGCAGAAGTACAGGCTGCGCAGACCCAGCACCGCGAACGCGTTGGCGGTCCAGACGATGAAGGTGCTGGTGGTGATGGCCAGGACCGCGGCGACCGAGTCGATGGCGAAGATCAGGTCGGTGGCCTCCACCGCGACGAGCACCACGAAGAGCAGGGTGGCCACCCGGGTGCCGTCACGGCGGGTGAAGAACCGGCCCTCGTCGTACTCACTGATGGTGGGCACCACCCGCTTGACCATGCGCACCAGCAGGTTGCGTTCGGGGTCCATATCGCGGTCGTGGTGGAAAGCCATCTTGTAGGCGGTGTAGACCAGGAAGGCGCCGAACAGGTACGCCGTCCAGAAGAAGGTCTTGAGCAACTCGGCGCCGACGAAGATGAACACCAGCCGGAACAGCAGCGCCCCGATGACACCCCAGAACAGCACCTTGTGCTGGTAGCGCTCGGGCACCGCGAAGTAGGTGAAGATCAGCGCGAAGACGAAGACGTTGTCGATCGACAGCGCCTTCTCGATCAGGTAGCCGGCGAAGTAGGTGCCGGCGACGTCGCCGCCGTAGGCCCACCACATCAGCACGCCGAAGCCCAAGCCGGCCGCGATCCAGATGGCCGACCAGATGGCGGCCTCCTTGAACTCCACGACGTGGTTGTCGCGGTGCAGGAACAGGTCGACGGCCAGCATGGCCACGATCGCGAAGGTCAACGCGATCCAGGCCCACAGTGGAACCACCAGTTGAACATCGGTCACGAACGAAGAATTACACGCGAACTAAAAGTTGTCAATTGAATCGCCGCTATTGAGCGTGACGCCGGGAGGCCGCCTCGCCAGGCCGCGGGAGAGGACCGGAGTCCGCCCGGGGTCGGGATACGCTCGGCACAGAAACCATCACCGAAAGGTAGCCATGACCGACAACCACGGCCCCGCCGCGGGCTGCTGCGCGCCGCATCCGGCCAACACGGCCCGGGTCTCCCTTGAGGGTGTCGCGTCCGCACCACGTGCCGTGCAACCTCCGCGTAGTGAAAACGCCAGCAAGGCGGACCTTCTCGTCACCGGTTCGCTGCTCACCATGGACGAGGCGCAGCCCAGCGTGGAGGCCATGGCGGTGGCCAACGGACGGATCCTGGCCGTCGGATCACGCAGCGACCTGGAGACCTTCGTCGGCCCCGGCACCACAGTGCTCGACCACCCGACCGGCGTCGTCATGCCCGGATTCGTCGAACCGCACCTGCACCTGATGACCTCGGCACTGGTCTTCGACGGGGTGGACTGTTCGCCCTACACGAACAAGACCCTCGATGCGGTGCTGGCCGCACTCAGGGCGGCGGTGGCCAAGGCACCCAGGGGGCAGGCCGTGGTCGGCCAGCTGTACGACCCGAGTCTGCTGCCCGGCCAGCCCGACCTCACCGCTGACCTGCTCGACGGTGTCTCCACCGACGTGCCGATCGTGGTGATGAACGCCTCGCAGCACTTCTTCTACGTCAACTCCGCCGCCTACGCCGCAGCCGGGATCACCGCGTCCACCCCCAACCCGCCGGGTGGGGATTTCGGCGCCCGAAACGGCAAGCTCACCGGCATTGTCTCGGAGTCCGCGGCGATGATCGCGTTCATGAAGGTGTTGCCGGCGCTGACACCGCAGGTCATCGCCCAGGCCATCACCGGGATCGGTGAGATGGCGGCCAAGGCCGGGGTGACTTACGTCCACGAGGCGGCCACCGGAGCCATAGCCGCTGCCAAAGAGGTGGATCTGCTGCATCAGACCTTCGCCGCACCGGGCTTCCCGATCCGCGGGTCAATGTCGCTGTGGGGGGAGAACCTCGACGACTTCCTCGGCGCGGGCATAGCCCTGGGCTCCGGCGATGACCGGCTGCGCGCGCAGACCATCAAGTGGGTCTCCGATGGCTCCAACCAGGGCTACACCGGCTACATGCGGGAGAACTACGTCGGCCGCAACACCCGCGGCGTGGCCAACTTCAGCCCTGAGCAGCTCGCCGCGAATTTCGCCAAGACCGTCGCCGCCGGCTGGCCGATCATGGTGCACGCCAACGGCGATGCCGCCCTGGACATGGTGACGGCGGCCTTCGCCGAGACTGCGAAGCTACCCGCCTGGGACGCCGGCAAGCGGCACCGCATCGAGCACTGCTCCCTGCTGCACGACGAGCACATCGCCACGATGGCCGCCCTCGGCATCACCCCGAGCTTTCTGATGAACCATGTCCGGTTGTGGGGCAGGGTGATGCGCGACGACATCCTGGGCCCGACCCGCGCCGCACTGCTGGACCGCTACGCCTCGGTGGTCAAAGCCGGGCTGCGGGCCAGCCTCCACTGCGATTTCTCGGTGTCGCCGATCGGTCCGTTGAACTACATCGCCACCGCCGCCGCCCGGACCATGGCCGACGGGGGAGAGGTGCTCAACGCGGCCGAGCGGGTCACCGTCGCCCAAGCCCTCAAGGGCAGCACCATCGACGCGGCGTGGATGTGCCACGCGGACAATCTGGTTGGCTCACTGGCCGCCGGTAAGGCCGCCGACTTCGTGTTGCTCGGCGCCGATCCGCTGTCCCACGAGGCCGATCCCGACGCGGTGCGCGACATCGCGGTGCTGGCGACCTACTCAGACGGGGCGCAGACGCACTCGGCCTGAGTGTCGCCAGTGCGCCGGCGCGATCAGCGTCGGGGCCAGGTGAACACCGCCAGGATCAGCCCCGCGATCGCGATGACGGGGCCGGCCACCGACCATGTGGTGGTGTTGCTCATCGGGCTGCCCTGTACGGCCCCGAAACCTTGTAACGCGAAGAGCGTTCCGCTCATCGCCATGACGATCCCGACCAGAAGTAGTACCTGTCGCATCCGGTCATCATGCCGCAGCTACCGCGTGCCGCGCCCCGCCTTCGCGCTGCTGCCCTTGCGGGCGTTGGCCGGCCGGTCGGCCGCCGGGTCGGAGGTCGCTTCGGTCGCTGTCGACGCATCGAACGTCGCGATCGGTTCCGGAGTCGGAGCTGACCTTGGGGTGCGGACGGCGGGGCGGGTGGACCGCGGCGCAGCAGGCTCGGCGGCCAGGTCGATCTCCGCCTCGACGGGCACTGACTCGACGGGCACTGACTCGACCGGCCCCGACTCGACCGGCCCCGACTCGACGGGCACCGACTCGACGGACTCGACGAGCACCGACTCGACCGGCGGCGTCGACCTGGTGGCGGCGGGCCTCGGCGCCGGCGCTTCGGCCCGGACGGCGTCAGCCGGGGCCGTC
>NZ_JBILVF010000143.1:0-8930 GCF_044370595.1 Mycobacterium sp. | reverse complement strand
AACACAAACGGACGGCAATTCGCCGACTCTTGGCGGCCTACCCCAGCATGCCGTTCGTACTGATCGGCGACAGCGGTCAGCGCGACGCCCTCACCTACGAGGAAATGGCCCGCGAGTTCCCCGACCGGGCGGCGCTTATCCTGATCCGCCAAGTCGGGGATGACGACGACGAACGCAATATCGAACTGCGTTCACGCGCAACCGAACTACGCACCGAGGGCATTCCCCTGCATCTAGTGGCGGACGCTACCCAGGCCGCCGAACTCTCCAACGAACTGGGACTGTGCGATGAAGAGACCCTGGTGGAAGTTCGCGCCGAACTTACCGGCCCAGGACGGCGTTAACCGTGCATCGAACCTCATCGCGGTCGGTAGGGGGCATCCGAAACCTCGGATTGTCCTTGGCGATGGCGGCCGCTTTCTCGTAGACCTCGATGCAGGGCTTCGTCGACTCGGCAAAGCGTTCGCTGGAAGATTTGCTGACATGCAGGCTCCAAATTGTGAGCAGAGGCGCGAGCAGGCCCAGCAGGATTGGTAGAGCAAGTGTTCGCATGTATCGCCCGCTGCCCTGACCGATGGACTCGTCGCGGCGGGCGGCAATGCCGAGGACAATGAGCACTAGGCATGTCACGATGCTGGCCAGGAGAAACAGCAAAGAGATGGTGCTGTTGACATTTTTACCGACTGCGCTCAACCCGAAAACACTCGGTAAGCGGACCAGAATAAAGATATTGACCAGAAGGTAGATCACCCCGAGCAGCAACGGCAAGCCTGCCAGCTGGCTGCGCCGTGCGAGCGGTGCTCTACGGCTCTCGACGACGCTCTCCACAACGACGTCGGGGCCGACCTCAATGTCCACCCGGTCGCCCAAGCCCTTAGCTGGATCTTCAAAACTAGTCATGCAGCAAATCCTATCTCAGGCGATCGCGTAATCCGCCAACGGGAACCGATCCTGCTCACCCACGGCACTGCGGATCGACGTCGGACGGAACAACGGTGCCTCACCGGATTCGTTGAACCAGTAGGACCGTGAGCTGGCGCAAC
Organism: Mycobacterium sp.; assembly: GCF_044370595.1. Taxonomy (GTDB): domain Bacteria; phylum Actinomycetota; class Actinomycetes; order Mycobacteriales; family Mycobacteriaceae; genus Mycobacterium. Next base: position 7,887 of record NZ_JBILVF010000143.1, on the reverse strand, counting down.
TGCCCAGCACGAAGACCGAATCCTCCAGCAAATCGGTCATCCTGTTGAGGAAACGCGAGTTGGCCGCGTCGGTGACTTCGAAAGTGCTTGCGCCGAGCCGCTGCAACTCCGTGAAGAGACGATTCATATGCCGCATCTGGCACTCGACGGTGTCGAACCACGACATACCGACCCAGGCATAGGGACTGGACAACGACAGGAAGTTGGGGAACGCCGGAACCGACAAGCCCTCATAAGCCTGGAATTTGTTCTCCCGCCACCACTTACCGAGATCGCGGCCGCCCCGGCCGATCACCTCGATCGCCGGCAGGTTGGCGTTCCACACATCGAAACCGGTCGCCAGCACCAGCGTGTCGATGACGTGTTTGGTGCCGTCGCGGCCCACCACGCCGTCGGACTCGATTCGGTCGATTCCCGCTGTCTCCAGATGGACGTTCGGCTGGTTGAACGCCCGGTAGTAGGTGTTGGACAGCGTGGGACGCTTGCAGCCGTAGGAATAGTTCGGCTTCAGTGCCCGACGAACCTTCTTGTCCCGCACCGAGATGAAGCGGTGCAGCCCCGCGATTGCCCCGACCACATAGCTGACCGGCTTGAAGTAGCGGTACTTCCACATCGCGATCAGCACCAGCAGATCGGTGAAGTTGTCGGTCGACCGGCGCAGTAACTGTTGCGAGCGGGGCGCCCGCGCGAAGGTCCGCTGAACGGCAGGGGCGAATCCGAAGTCAAGTTTGGGCATCACCCAGATCGGGGTTCGTTGGTAGACGGTCAGATCGGCAGCCACCTTGGCCAACTCCGGGATGAGCTGCACGCCGGTCGACCCGGTCCCGATCACTGCCACCCGCCTGCCATCCATCGAGTAGCTATCGTCCCAGCGCGCAGCATGTATGACCTTGCCCTCGAAGGTGTCGATGCCGGGAATATCGGGCCTCCGAGGCTGGCACAGGTAGCCGGTCGCGGCAACCAGGAAGCGGGCACGCAGGGTTTCACCGCCGGCCAGGGTCACCACCCAGACGCAGGCGTCCTCATCCCATCGGGCGCCCTCGACCGTGGTGTTCAACCGTAGGTAACGGCGCAGGTTGTACTTGTCGGCGACGTGTTCGGCGTATCGCTTCAACTCCACCCCGGGCGCATACAACCGCGACCAGTACGGGTTGGGCTCGAACCAGTACGAGTAGGTGGTCGATGGAACGTCGACGGTCAAGCCCGGGTAGTGGTTGACGTGCCAGGTGCCGCCGAGGTCGTCCTCACGGTCGATGATCGCGAGGTTGTCGTAGCCGAGGCGGTTGAGCTGGATCGCCGCGCCCATCCCCCCGAACCCGGCGCCGACGATCACCGCATCCAGTTGATCGGTACTCACGGGGTGTTCCTTCTGATAGGTCTATCCACCGGCCTGTTCGCCGGCGTCAGCCGCGGCGCGTGCGGAGTGGCCCCGCAATCGGTCCGCCGAGGAGTCTTGGCCCCTGCGCTGCTTGGCCGCGGGCTCGGCGGCCGGCTTATCGGCGGCGGTATCAAATTCCGCGGCGAGGGTCGCTCCGGCGACATCCTCTGCAGGGACGTCTGCGGTGGGGTCCAGTTCGGCGGGAGTGCTCGGTATCGTCCGGTCCGCCGTCGCCGGCTTGGGCACCGTCCGGTCCGCGGAATCCACGGCGGCATCGTCGGCCATCGTCGGTACCGCCGGGTTGGCGACGGCGACCGCCGCCGCGTCCAGGCTCGTCGACGGGAGGTCCGGGTCAGCCGCCTCGGCGCTGGCCAGAATGGCGGTGGCGGCGGCCTGCTGCAGCTGCCGCGGCGGCCCGCCGGGGTTCTCCGGGTCGCAGGTCGGGCAAAGCGTCGGCACGAACGGCAAGAAGAGCGGGGTTAGCGCTGTGTAGGGCCAGCCCTTCAACAGGAAACTGCGCGGAACGAACGGATTGAACGCGAGCACTAGAGCCTTACCGAACCGCTCTAGCGTCGCTCCGATCTCAGCGAGCGTGAGTGCTTTGGGAGTATTCGTTGCAGGGTCGGCGAGCAGGTAGTTGAGCACCGAGTTGACCGTGTCGGCAGGGTCGAGCTTGACGTAGGAGCCCGACCAGGGCACCGGCTGGCCTACCGAGCCCGGGATCTCCTCCCCGATCTCAGCTTCGGCGTCGCTGATCGGGTTGTTCAACTCAGGGAACTGGTAACCGGCATTGAGCACCCAGGAGGGCGCCTGGAACATCTGGCCGAGGATCGCCGCCGGGTCAGCGCAGGCAGGTCCCACAGACCCGGTGCAGCCGGCATTCATCGGAAGGTTGGCCCGCGCCCACCAGGAGAAATGGTCGCCTACCGAATTGGACAACGGTTTGAAGGGAATCGCCAGGTTAGCCAACGCGGTGGCCTTCGGCGGGTCGGCCGGGTCGAAACCCAGGACGTTGGTAGGGGTGTACACCCACCAGTTGCCGGTAACCTCCAGCGCGTAGGAAAGGTCGTTGATCGCATCCACGAACGCCCGCGGAATGCTGATCACGGCGTTGAAAAGGTTCGCCGGGATGTTGGCGGCCGAACCGTTCTGATCCAGCGCCACCGGCGCGTAGGACGGCGTGGCCCAGATGTCGCATCCGTCGGTGAGGTAGCCCGTGCAAGGTTGCGCCTCGACAACCGCGGCGGCGAGGCTGATGGCGGCCCGTACGACCCGGGACTCGTCGTCGTTCAGCGGTGGCACGATCTGCGCGGCGACGATCACACCAGCGCCCATCAACGCCACACCCGCGGCGCGGTACGAACGGACGGCAGCAGGCATGACAACCCTCTCAGGATTTCTCAGATTTCGGGGAGATAGATACTGCCGATGGTATCCACCGGACGGGATTGCAGCAAACCAGGGCTACCCGCCGAAGTGTCGTGCTTTGCTCCTCCAGCAAAGCTCAGAGCCCGCGTGCAACCAGCCACTCGTCGATTCGCTGGGCCACTGCTGGCCAGCCCGGTTCCAGCATCATGTTGTGCCCCATATCTCCGAAGAACACCGGCTCGGTGCGGTAGGCGCGGGCAGTTGCCCGCACCTCGTCCTGCGTGACGGAACCGTCCTGGTGCGCGCCCAGCACCAGCACCGGTGCTCGCACCCTGGCCGGCTTGGGCAGCATCAGCAGACCGTCGCGGCCCGAGCGTGCACTCTCCTCCTGAAGTCGCGAAGCGTAGCGAACTACCAGCTCCTCCGGGGTGTCCGGCGAGAAGAAGCGCCTACGGGCCAGTTCCGGGGTGCTGACATAGGGCAGCGACTCGCCGGTGATGCTGAGTTTGGTGAAGTGCCACGGATGCCTGCGCAGCCATCGCAGACCGGACCGAAGGTATCCCTGTGGAGGTGACGACGCCATCAATACCGCCGCCGGGGCGTCGTTGCCCTCCAGGTATTTCTGCACGAGTGCGCCCCCCATCGAATGGCCGATCAACACCGGTGGGGTGGGCAGCGCGTGGGCGACCGAAGCGATGTCGTCGAGGTAGTCAGCGAATGAGCAATCCCGTAATCGCTTATCCGTCGGGCTGTTTCCGTGCCCGCGAAAACTCAATGCCACCGCACGGTAGCCACGGTCTGCGAAAAAATCGAGAAAATGCTCATTCCAGCACCACGCGGCGTGCCAGGCGCCGTGGACGAAAAGCAACGGAGCCCGGTGGGATGGGGCGAATGATCCCGTGTCGATGACCTCAAGCATCGCGACCAGCGTAGATCCCGGCGACGCAACCCCGGAAACGGGACCGGAATAGGATCGGCCGCACCATGAGCCTTCCTGCCCCCGCCACCACCCCCGTCGTCGTCACCGGGGCCTCCTCCGGGATCGGCGCCGAGATCGCACGCGGGTTGGGGCGACGTGGCTACCCGCTGGTGTTGGTGGCCCGCCGCGCCGACCGACTCTGCGACCTCGCGGACGAATTGGACCGGAAGCACTCGGTACACGCCGAGGTGCTGCCGCTGGATCTGGCCCAGACCACCGACCGCGCCACCCTGATCGAGCGGGTTGCCCAGCAAACCCCCGCAGGGCTGGTCAACAGCGCGGGCTTCGGCACCAACGGGCTGTTCCAATCGCTGGACCGAACGCGCGAGACCGAACAGGTCACCGTCAATGCATTGGCCTTGATGGAACTCACCCATGCTGCGCTGCCCGGAATGATCGCGCGAGGTTCGGGCGCGGTGCTCAACATCGGTTCCATCGCCGGGTTCCAGCCGTTGCCCGACGCGGCGGTCTACTCGGCCACCAAGGCCTTCGTGCAGACGTTCTCCGAGGCCGTGCAGGAGGGCCTGCACGGTACCGGGGTTTCCTGCACCGTCCTCTGCCCGGGACCGGTGCACACCGAGTGGTGGGAGATCGCCGGCGCCGACCAATCCGGTGTCGGATTCGCAGCCACCTCCGCCGATGTCGTCGCTGACGCCGCGATCACCGCGATGCTTGACGGCAAGCGCCTGGTGGTGCCCGGCGTAGCCGCCAAGATGGTGGGGTTTGGCGGCCGGTTCACCCCGCACGGCATCCTGCTGCCGGCGCTGCGGCGTGCCGCCGCACGGCCGCGCTGAGCGGCACCGGCAGGTGTCCCCCGACCGTCAGTTGTGGCCGTCGATCCGCAGCAACCCTGAGCCTGGAGTCAAGGCAACCTTGCCGAACCACGCGCGATTTCCGTAGGTGTCCAGGTGCACCACCTCGTCGACCGGCCTGCGCGTGGTCGGCCCGTAGCGGCCGCGCGGCCAGCCCATCGGCACGATGGCGCACGGGGTCACCGACAGCGGCAGCCCCAACGTCCGGCGGGCGGAGGCCAGACTCCACAGCGGCAGCGTGATGAGCGAGGCCCCCAGGCCCATGGCTCGGGCGGCCAGCAGCAGGTTCTGCACGCTCGGGTAGATCGACCCGAAGAAGCCGGACAGTGCGGCGTGCGGCATGGGTAGGTAGGGCACCCGGCCTTCCCGGGCGGTCAGCCGCAGACAGGCCACCACGAGCACGGGGATCTCCTCGAAGTGGTCGACCTGCCATTGCACGGCACGCGCGGTCTTGGCCATCGATTCATCCCACGAGGCGACATCGCGGATCACCTTCTGGTAGTAGAGCGTCCAGGCCTGGCGGTATCGCTTGGCCAGCTTCTTCTTGACCCGGGGATCCTTGACGACGATGAACTCCCAGTTCTGCCCATTCGCCCCGGTCGGTGCGCGCAACGCCAATTCGATGCACGTCAGGACGAGCGCATCATCGACGGGGTCGGGTCGCAGCCGCCTGATGGCGCGCTGGGTCATCATCGCCTCGATGAGCGGCATGTCCAGTCGCGCAACGGCTTCGAGGACTGACGGCGTCGGCGACGGCTCGGTGGTCATCGGTTGGCTATCCAGTCGTCGGTGAAACGTCCTACCCCGGGGATCTGCTTGACGATCTCGGCGGCAATGTACTTCTCGATCTGGCCGCCGAGGACCGGCACCCCGACCTCAACGGTTCCGCTGAAACGCATGCAGGAGCCGTCGGCCTCCGGCGTCACGTCGGCGGTGCCGCGGGCGCGACCTCGCACCCCGCTGGCGTCGATTCGGATGTCCCCGCGCAGGAGTTCGCCGGACATCGGTCTCCAGATTTCGGTGCGATGCAACGCGAAATCGGCCGGCAGCGCCTTGGCGATCACTGCGGGCAGGGCTCCGCGGCGCATGTCCTGGGTGCTGACCACTTCGATCGTGCCGTCGTCGGCGACGGTGAGTGCATCCAGGGACATGGAGTCCCCGCCGTAGACCTCAAGACGCTTAAGCCAGTAGAGCCGCTGCCCGAACGCCGCCCGAACCTCAGCAACAGGCGAACGGTTGGAGGTCGTGACCTCAAAGCTGCGCGCCACGGCGATCCGACAGCAGCCGATCGGCGAGTCTGGCGGCGAACCGCCGGCTCTCTTCGACTTGGTCCTCGCTGACGTTGGTGGGCGGCATCTTCAGGCCAAGGTACCGCTCGCGGTACTCCCCCGAACCCAGATAACTGGTCAACGACAGCATTGACCTCACCTGGTCACCCGGATAGGTGAAGTGGATGGCGCCGACGTAGCGGCCACCCACCTTTTCGGCCAGTTTGCGGACGGCATTGAGGTTTTCCCGCCAGTACCTCCGGCATACCACGAAGACCGCGAACGGCGTGCCGTCGAGCAGTGGACGGGCTTCGCTGGACTTCAGGAACGACCGCAGCGGCATGCTGACGTCACGCCACCAGGTGGGCGAGCCGATGCACACCAGGTCGTAGTCGCTGCGCCGCACTTCATCGGGGGTGTGGATCTGCCCGGTGGCCTTGATGGTCTGCGCGGGCAGCATTCCGACGAAATCGCGCCACACGTGGTTCATGGGAAAGCGTGAGAACCGTTCGGCGTAGCGCGGATCGGTGAACACGATCGGTGCCGTGTGCACCTCGAAGCCCCGCTCACGAAACACCTCCCCGGCGGCGCCGAGAACCTTGCGCGCCTGACCGGTGTAGCTGTAGTACAGCAGCAGCACCCGGGGCGAACGGTCGGGCGTCTCGGCATCGTCGGTCATGGCAACCCCACCACCTTTGCCTCCTCGGGCGGTCACGGAATTCGCGCAGTCCTGCGCCTAGGAATACTCTCACACGGGTGCGCGACAGAGTTGCCGTGAACCTGACCGGCCCGGCCAAGACGATGCTCTCGACGTTGTATCTGAAGGCTCTTGATGCCGACTTCAAGCGCCCGGTTTTGGGCGACCGGTTCGCCAGAGATGCCATCGCCCGCATCGACTACGACTGGAGCACACTGGATATCGGCGCCGGCTGGGCGCCGCTATGCACGGTCCGCACCGCGCAGTACGACATCTGGGCGCGCCGGTTCCTGGCCGCCCATCCGCACTGCACGGTGATCCACCTGGGCTGTGGTCTGGATGCGCGGGTGTTCCGGGTCGATCCGGGGCCGGACGTCGAGTGGTATGACGTCGATTTCCCCGACGTCATCGCGCTGCGCGAGCAGGTGTACCCGACCCGGCCGAACTACCATCTGACCGCCACCTCGGCGACCGACCCGTCCTGGCTCGAGGCCATCCCGGCAGACCGCCCGGTGCTCTTCCTTGCCGAAGGCATCAGCATGTATCTCACCGAGCAACAGGGCATCGACCTGTTGCGCCACGTGGTCGGCCGGTTCGAATCCGGGGAAATCCAGATCGACTTCTTCAACTGGCTGGCCATCAAATCGCAGAAGACCCAGACGCTGGTGCGCCGGTCCGGGTCGACGCTGTATTGGGCCGTCAACTCCCCGCAGGACATCCTGCGCCGGGTACCCGGGCTGCGCCTGCGTGAGCGGGCCACATTCTTCGACGCCCGGACGTTCGCCCGCGTGACGGCCCGCTACCGCGCCGCCAAACGGGCGGTTCGGCTGGCGCCGGCGCTACGCAAGGCGCTGCAGTATCACGTCTACGAGTTCGGCAGCCCCAGCTAAAGCAGCCCCAGCTAGAGCCGGACCGCCTCAGGCCTGCGTGGCCGCGAACCCTCCCAGCAGCGATTCGATTGCGGCGATGCGCTTTTCCGGCTCCGGGCCGTGCGAGTGGTACTCGATCATGAGGCGGCCGGCGAAAATCTTGCTGGTGTAGATCTCGATTCCGGCGCCCACCGCGAAGTACAGCTCACCGTGACTGCCGAGCAGCTTGAGCTCCGGCGGGGTGGGCATCGGCGGCACGATGCCGTTGTCGGTGAACATCACCACATCGGGCAGCCCGGGCGGGTTGCCGACGTACTGCGGACTGAAATGCAGGAACGACTGCTGGATGACACCTTCGGCGATGTCCTTCTTGAAGGTGTCGTTGATATCGCGGGCCAATTCGACGATGTCGGTGTCGCGGCGGATGTCAGCGAGGTAGGTGGCGATCCCGACGGGGTTGGTGCATTCGGTCGCCGACACCGGCGGTGAGAGCAAGTAGCGCAAATCCACGGGGTA
>NZ_JBILVF010000141.1:0-9014 GCF_044370595.1 Mycobacterium sp. | reverse complement strand
GCAAGGTCGAGGGAAAGTCGGTGCGATCCAGCATCGACGTTCGAAACGGCATGCGGGCTCACGTACCCGGCGGAATCCGGTTGAAAGCTGGTCGATCTCGCCACCGCATGGCCAATAACCTTCGCGATCTGGGATTGGACGGTGCACAGCCAGTGGCGGTTGCCTCCACCGACCACTTCCAGTCCAGGCTGGCCTACCCGGCACCGCGCCTGATCTGACGCACTTTGACGATGGAGGGATGGGGGGCGCGATGAGCGACGAACAACGGGAGGGCCTGAGCCGACGACGGTTCCTTGGTGCGGGAGCTGTTGCGGCTGCGGCGGTGTCGGCCGGATCGGCGGGGCTGGCCGGCTGCGCATCGTCTGACGCGCCGAAAGCCTCTGGCCCCAGCGGCGCGGCGATACCCGACGACGGGACGGTGCTGCCGATGCCGTCCAAGCCGTTCAACGGCACCATCGGTGAGACCTATGCTGATTCGACACCCGGTACTCCGCAGCAGTTGGCGGCCCCGGAGGGCGCACCGAACGTGGTCATCGTGTTGCTCGATGACGTCGGCTTCGGCCACTCGTCGACCTTCGGCGGTCCGGTGAACACCCCGACGTTGCAGCGGCTGGCCGATGAGGGCCTGCGTTACAACCGGTTTCACACCACGGCGTTGTGTTCGCCGACCCGCGCTGCGCTGCTGACCGGACGCAATCACCACAGCGTGCATACGGGCACCATCATGGAGGTGGCCACCGGCTTCCCGGGCTACGACGGCATCCTGCCGGCCGACACCGCCACAGTGGCCGAGACACTGCGGCTGCGCGGCTACAACACTGCGGCATTCGGCAAATGGCACAACACCCCTGACTACGAACTGTCCGCGGCGGGCCCGTTCGACCGCTGGCCCACCGGTTTGGGATTCGAGGAGTTCTACGGATTCCAGGGCGGTGAGGCGAGTCAGTGGCATACGCCGCTTTACGAGGGAACAACCCCCATTGAGCCGCCGGATGAACCCGGCTGGCATTTCTCCGAGGCCATCGCTCAACGCTGCATCGACTGGATCGCCGAGCAGAAGGCGGTCAACCCCGATAAGCCGTTCTTCGTCTACTGGGCACCCGGGGCGGCACACGCCCCGCATCACGTCGCCGCCGAATGGGCCGATAAGTACAAGGGCAAGTTCGACCACGGCTGGGACGAGCAGCGCCGGCTGACATTTGAGCGCCAGAAGCAGATCGGCGTCATCCCGGCCGACACCAAACTCACTCCCCGCCCGGACAGCATCCCGGCCTGGGACAAAGCCACTGCCGACGAGAAACGGCTCTACGCCCGCATGCAAGAGGTCTTCGCAGGCTTTCTGGAACACACCGACGCCCAGGCCGGCAAGATCGTCGACCGCCTGGAGGAAATGGGCCTTCGCGACAACACCCTGTTCATCTACATCGTCGGCGACAACGGCCCCAGTGCGGAGGGTTCACTGACCGGCACGCTCAACAACATGAAGACCCAACAGGGTTTCCCCGATGATCCGCAAACCATGCTCGCCAAGATCGAGGAGATCGGCGGACCCAATCACGAGAACCACTACCCGGTCGGCTGGTGCTGGGCCGGCTCACCGCCGTTCCAATGGATGAAACAGGTGGCTTCGCATTTCGGGGGCACCCGCAACCCGATGGTCATCACCTGGCCGGCGAAGATCAAGGACAAGGGCGGTCTTCGCGCCCAGTTCCACCACGTCATCGACATTGCCCCAACGATTCTCGACGTCGCCTCCATCGTCCAGCCGGTCCGCGTCAACGGCATTGACCAGAAACCCATCGAGGGCATCAGCCTCGCCTACACCTTCGACGACGCCAAAGCCCCGGGGCAACGCAGCACCCAATACTTCGAGATGTTGGGCAATCGGGCGATCTACCACGACGGCTGGGTGGCGGGCTGTCGTCACGGCAGGTTGCCCTGGCAGACAACCGGTTCGGCAAGCTTCGACAACGACACCTGGGAGCTCTACAACATCGACGTCGACTTCAGCCAGGCCAACGACCTCGCGAAGGACAATCCCGACCGGCTGCGCGACATGCAGGACCTCTTCACGGAAGAGGCCAGGAAATACAATGTGCTTCCCCTCGATGATCGCTTCGCCGAACGCGCCGACGCGAGCCTGCGTCCAAACCCATTGGCCGGTAAGAAAACTTTGGTCTACCTGCCCGGAACGGTCCGCATCCCGGAGCCCACTGCCCCTAACACCAAGAACGTCGACCACACCATCGCAGTGGAGTTGACCATCCCACCCGGCGGTGCGACGGGAGCCCTGGTCAGTATGGGCGGGGAGTCGGCCGGGTACACGCTGTTCGTCCATGACGGCAAGCTGGTGTGGGAGCACAACTGGTTCAACGATATCCGCTACCGTGTCACCTCCGATAAAGCCATCCCAGCCGGCCATCATGTACTTTCGGCCGATATTCGCGTCGACGACAGGAAAAAGCCAGGAACAGGCGGCACCGTCACCCTGCGCGACGGGAGGACCGTCATCGGCAAGGGCCGCTTCGACAAACAGGTGCCCTACCGGTTCACCGTCAACGAAACTTTCGACATCGGCTGCAGCCTCATCACCCCGGTGTCTAACCTCTACACCTCACCGGCCACCTTCACCGGAACCATCGACAAGGTCATCATCGACATCAGTGGTGAATCATTCGACGATGTGGTGATGCGCGAGAGGGTCGCCCTCGGTATGCAGTGAGGGCTATCCTGCTGCTCGCAACCGACTGCGGCAACCGTTTGTGCTAACGGCCTTGAAGGTCGTCGAGTGCACGCCTGGCGGCATGGGCGCCACACATCCCGTGTGCACCCGGACCGGGCGGGGTGGCCGCGGAGCAGATGTAGTAGCCGTCGGTCCCGGTGCTGTAAGGCGAGATCGTGGCACGGGGGCCGAACGTGAGTTGGCGGATATCCTTGGCCCCGGTGAGGATGTCGCCACCGGCGAAGTTGGCGTTGGCCGCGGCGAAGTCGGCAGGGGAGTGGGTGACGAGGCCGACGATCCGTTCGCGGAAGCCGGGTGCGAACCGTTCCATCTGGGCGATGACCGCTTCGGTGGCGTCGCCCGAATATCCGTTCGGCACATGCGCGTAGGTCCACACCGGGTGGACATTGCCGACCGATCGCTGCGGGTCGGCGAGGTATTGCTGTCCGACCAGAACGAACGGCCGCTCAGGCATCCGACCGGCGGTGATCTCGCGTTCAGTCTGGGCGATCTCGGCGAAGGTGCCGCCGAGATGCACGGTGCCGGATCTGTGCGCCTCGGGGTTGGTCCACGGCACGCCGCCCTCTATGGCGAAGTCGACTTTGAACGCACCGGGACCGCGACGGAAGCGGCGATAGGCGCGGGACACCCGGGCAGGTAGCTGATCACCGAGGATGTCGGCGATGGATTCGGGAGACAGATCGAAGATGGTGATGGGCGCCGGCGGTAGATCGGCTGCCGACTTGACCCGGACACCGGTTTCGATCCGGCCGCCCATCTCTGCGAGTGCAGCAGCCATCGCGTCGGTGATGGCGCGGGATCCGCCCTCGGCGACCGCCCATCCGTAACGGTGCCCGGCGGTGAGGATGCCGACCCCGATCGCCGATGTCATCGGTAGATGCAACGGCCGGAACGCATGTGCGGCGACCCCGCCGAATAAGGCCTGAGCCTCGGTGGAGCCGAAGACCCGCGCCAAGGTCGCCGCGGGCAGTACCGTCGGAGCCCCGAATCGGGCAAGTGCCAGTGGGTGTGTGGGAATCCGGAGTAGAGGCCCCATCACGTCGGGTGCAATCTTGTCGAAACCCCTTGAGGGCCCGCCGAAGAGCGCCTTCCACTTGCGGCCGTCCTGTCCGAGCAGAGCGGCCGTTTCGTCGACGGATTGCATCAGCACTCCGGCGCTGCCGTCATCCAGGGGGTGCACGCAGTCGATCTCAGGCCAGCGCCATGTCAAGCCGTATCGGCCCGCGTCGAGTTCGGTGAGGAACGACGAGCCGACCGCCATCGGGTGGATGGCTGAGCAGTGGTCGTGCAGCAGGCCCGGGAGGATCGCCTCGTAGGTTCTGGTGCCACCGCCGATCTCATCGGCGGCCTCGAGCACCGTCACCGCCAATCCGGCCTGCGCGAGAGTGACGGCGGCAGCCAACCCGTTGGGACCGCTGCCGACAACCGTCGCTGTGCTCACCCGCGGGTTCCGCGATCCTGGTCGATGGACGCTCCGGACCGGGTCCATGTGGTCTGGGTGGGGATCGGTCCGTCGGGCAGCCACGGCTGAGTCGAGACGGCGTCGGTGACCTTCCAGGTGCCGGTCTCGATGACACCCACCGCGGCGTCGATCAGCTTGTAATGCTGGACCGAACTGCCCCAGGCCTGGGACTCGTTGCAGACCACGATCAACTCGCCCGGGGCGAACCCGACCTCACGCTGCACGGCCGCGACGAGCCTCTCGTCGTGCATGTGGCCGTCGCCGAAGTTGAAGCCGATCAGACAGTTGCAGAGGAACTCGCCGTCTCGCAAAATCCGGGTGTCGATGTCGGGAACATTCTTGATCAGCACCGAGAACAGACCGCGCCCCTGGCTGTGCATGGCCCTGAAGGCGAGCGGTTGGTTCATGGTGACTTGAGCCCACTGCGGCTCGAAGCCGTAGTCGATGAACTGATCGACGGTGTTCTTGACCGGCCGGGTGACTTTGTACAGCTTTTCTTCTGCGCCGGGCGCGAAGGCCCAGACACTGCAGGCCCAGTTTCCGGCGTACTGGCGCATCGCCGGCAGGAACGACACCTTGTCGGGGCGGAAGCTGCCAAAAATCGGGAAGAAGAGCAACAGAGCCGCGATCAGGGGCATCAACCAGGGCGTGGACATGTCGAAGACGCTGTAGCCATCCCAGGCGGGGAATCCCAGGAAAAGGAACACCGACGCGTAGGCGAACAGAACGTTCCACTCCAGCGGAACGGCCATGGGGAACGAGGAGATGATGAAGGCGTGCAGCCCCAACATGAAGATCACACCGATGATGGTCACCGTCTTGTTGGTGGAGAACAGCAACACCAGCGGAGCGAGGATCTCCACGACGGTTCCCAAAACGTGTCCCAAGAACTCCGTCAGGCGGGTCGGCGAGAGGTCGTTGGGGAATTTCTTGTAGTTGGCCAGTTTGAACCGCTTGGAAGGTATGAGCGGGCTGTTGCTGGTCATGGGGCCGATCACTCGCGAGAAGTGGCGGCCGAACTTCGACACACCGGCGCCGACCCACGCCACCACGATGAGAATCTTCAGCGCGATGATCATGTCGGTGAACGGCAGGACGGCGAAGAAGATGAACGCCGGCAGGTACTGCTCGCCACGCGCGGCGAGGAAAATGACCTTGTCCCGCAGCCCGAGAACAATCAGCAGCACGATCGGCGCGATCATCAACGCGGGTCGCACCAGCCCGGTTGTGTTGTCGGGCAGGCGTTCCAGAAGAGAGCTGCTGGGCACCCCGGGTGCCAGCAGCGCCACGACGAGCGATACGAGCAACCCGACGTAGAGCGCGACGTCGAACCACGTGCGGCGATCCCCGCCGGTGAACGGAACCCAGGTAAAGGGGCGAAGCCTAATGGTGCCGGGACGCGTCCAGAATCGGATGCTGCCGACCATGGGTTTGATCTTGCCCGCGAGCGGTCCCCATGAACCGCCCACACCGATAACCTCGATCAGCGTCGTCCATAAGATCAGTTTCTGGTAGACGATCGGCTGATTCCACCACTGCGAGACATGCCAGAACTGCAGGCCCGAGGTGGCCGTGGCGATGATCACGCCACAGAGGGCGTAGAAGAACACCAACTTCGCGATGTACATGGTGGGAACCATTCCCGGGGAGCCGAATCCGTTCTCGGCCCAGTTGACACTCAGGATGCGCAGCCGCTCCCTCAGTGGCTTACGCAGAAATTCATGCGGATCGACAGCGGGGAATCTGAAGCTGGTGAAGCTCATGCCAGTGGCTCCTCAGTAGTTCGGGTCGGGCGATGGGGAAAGCCGCTCTCGTTATCAAGCCGATTTAGAGCGCGCCTGCTGCTCGGCCACCCGGATGGCAGCATGTAGCCGGCCGCTGCTGGCTAATCGGTCGTCTATCAGTCCCATCGGCCCACGGGCCATGAGAGCCGGCGCCACCCAGCGCGGTGTCGTCACCCGGGATGAGCGGCGCTCGACGTTTTCGACAAGCTTGTCGGCTGCGTGTTCGACCGTGGTCGTTGCGGTGATGAAAGCCGGCAGTGCTTTGCGCAGGGCCGTGGCGGCGGGTTGGGCGAAAGCGTTGTGCGCCATGTCAGTGTCGATGAAACCGAAGTACGCAACACCGGCTGAGGCTCCTGACGGGGCGAGTTCGACTCGAAGTGCCCGGCCGAGCTGTTCAACTCCAGCTTTGCTCATTGCGTAGGAGGCGTTGAGTGCACCGTTGAGAAACGAGTAGATGGACGAAACGAGCACGATGTGGCCGCGACTGTCGAGAATATGGGGCAGAGTCGCCTTGACGGTGCGCCAAACCCCATTGAGATTGATCGTGAGGGTTCGTTCGAAATCCGCGCTAGCGATGTCCGCAACGGTCTGGGTGGGCGGTGCGATTCCGGCATTGGCGATGACGGCATCGATCCCGCCGAAACGGGACACGGTGCCCGCAGTGGCCTCGTTGAGGGCGTCGACATCGGTCACGTCGGTGTGGAAGTAGTCGACCCGATCTCCCAGTTCGTTCGCCAGGGCCGCCAGTCGGTCGGGCTCAATCCCGACGAGGCTGACGTTGGCCCCTTTGGCGTGCAGGCGCCGAGCGGTTTCGGCACCGATTCCCCTAGCAGCGCCGGTGATGAGCACAGTCTTCCCCGACACCGATTGTCTTCGCTTCATCGTTCGCATTGGACACGTCTCCGGATGGCGGAAGTCGGCTAGCGGTCGCGGAGTGCGCGTTTGTCGAGCTTGCCCACCGGGTTCTTCGGAATTTCCTCCAGCACAGTGATTTCGGAAGGCAGCTTGTATTTGGCCAAATGCAATGCCAGATGCTGCCGCAGTTCGTCGGTGGTCACCTCAGCGTCGTGGCGAATGGATACGTAGGCTACCGGCACCTCGCCGTAGACCTGATCGGGTCGACCGACGACAGCGGCTTCGAGTACAGCTGGATGGCTGTAGATGACCGACTCGATCTCTTTGGGGTAGATGTTTTCTCCACCACGGATGATCATGTCCTTTGCTCGATCAACCAGGGTGAGATAGCCGTCGGGATCGAGGTAGCCGATGTCACCGGTGTGCAGCCAGCCGTCGATGATCGTCTTCGCGGTTTCCTCCGGGCGGTTGAGGTAGCCCCGCATCACCGTCGGACCTGAGACGACTACCTCCCCGGTCTCGCCGTTCGGGAGAATCTCGCCGGCGTCGTTCATGATCTCGACGCGTTGGCCGGGCAGTGGCAATCCGACGGTACCGGCCTTGCGCACGCCCTCTACCGGGTTGCTGGTGGTCGCGCAGGTGCCCTCCGACAAGCCGTATCCCTCGACGAGCGGGACGTTGTAACGCGTTTCGAACGCGTTGATGAGTTCCACCGGCATGGGGGCGGCTCCGCATACCGCAAACTGAATCGAGTCGGTGCGGGGCTTGACCTCGGCGGGCAGCGAGGCGAGCATCGCGTAGATGGCCGGCACGGCCGAAAAGTAAGTCGGCCGAACCTCTTCGACGATGTCGAAGAACGTCCCCGGGTTGAACCGGCCCGCCACGGTGGCGCGTCCACCGGCCAGTAACGGGGAGAGCACACTGACCACGATTCCGTTGACATGGAACAACGGCAGGATCAACAGGCTGTGTGAGTCTGCTCCCAGCTTCATCGCTGAGATCATCGATTGCGCCATCGCCACGATGTTGGAATGGGTCAGTTCCACGCCTTTGGGCCGACCGGTGGTACCGCTGGTATAGATGAGCAACGCGAGGTCATCGCCGGAAAAGTCGACCTTATCCGTAACCGGCGCCGGCGCGGAAGCATCGGAGAGCTCACTGACCGTCACCCGGGTGGCGCCTGCGACCGGGGCTGAGTCGTCTTCGCATACCAGGACGCGCGCGATCGAGTCGCTGAGTTGGTACTCGACCTCGGTGGCCGTCAGCGTCGGATTGATCGGGGTCGCCGCCGCGCCCAAACGCCACGCCGCAAATAGAGCGATGATCAGTTCCAGCCGGTTGGGCAACTTGACCGCGACGACGTCTCCCGCTCCGACACCGGCCCGTGCCAGCTGCCCGGCGGCCACTCGCACCCGATCCAGGACCTGGGCGTTGGTCAACGAGCCGCTGTGCTGGTCGGCTAACGCCTGACCGCCTGGTTCCCGTGCGGCCCGCTCATCTGGCAATGCTGCGAAGTGCATCGGAGCGACGCTACGGTGGAAAGTGTGACGGTCGCCATATGCGCCGTTCACGAAGAATGGTGGCCCGTTTCGTATTGGGCGCACGAAAAGCGGCGGTGGGTATCTCGCGGGGCTGTTGGAGCCTGCAGCACGGCTGGAGCCAGCCAGCGGCATACCTGCAACGCGAGCTGAACGTTCAGCACAGCCTCCGGGTCGTCCAAACTGTGCCCGCAGGATTCCAATGCCTGCGCAACTCGGTACTGAATCGTGTTGCGGTGCAGAAACATTGCCTCAGCTGTGGCGGCGTAGCTTCGGTTGCGCGCCAGAAACTCACGAAGCGTCTCACGCAGCCGTTCGTTGCGGTCGCAATCGGTCGCCAGTTTACCCAGAACCCGGACGGCGAAACGCCGCATCCCATCCAGGTCTCCTGCCATCAACGCAAGCGGAGCCACATCGCCGTATACAACCACTCGCTCAGATCGCCGAGTGCCCGCCAGCGCAACGGCTTTAACGCGCTCAGCCTGCAACAGCGACAGCCGGAAACCATCCAGGCCCTCTTCGGGGTCACCCGCTGCCAGCCGAACCCGCAAACCAGAGGACTCCAGGGCAGTTCTCACCAGGGCTGCGTCCAAGACAGCGTTGGCGCGAACCGAGAACCACATGCGGGCCTC
>NZ_JBILVF010000140.1:0-9055 GCF_044370595.1 Mycobacterium sp. | reverse complement strand
CACCCGCACCACCCGCGGTGCCGTTCGGGTTGGCCAGCGTGCCATCTGTCCCATCGCCGCCGTTACCGCCAGCACCTGCGGCGCCGCCGTCACCACCATCGCCACCGACCCGGTTGAGGCCCTTGGCGGCCCCGAGTCCGCCGGCCGAGCCCCCGGCACCACCGTTGCCGGCCGCGCCGCCGTCACCACCGGCGCCGCCTTTTCCACCGGCCTGGCCGGTCAGCGCCACGCCGACATACCCGTTGCCGCCGAGACCGCCGGTGCCGCCGCTGCCGGCCGTTCCGCCGTTGCCGCCGTTGGCATTTGCACCGCGCGCCGCCGTACCAGCGCCCAGACCGCCCGTGCCGCCGGCACCGCCGCTGCCACCCGAACCGCCCGCGCCACCGGCCTGGCCGTCGGTGCCGTCGGGGTTGACCACCGTGGTGCCGGACAACCCGTTGGCTCCCGAACCGCCGTTACCACCAGCCCCAGCGTTGCCGCCCAGAGCCCCCGCGCCGCCGGAACCATCGGTACCAGCGACGGCACCGGCGCCCCCAGACGCACCGCCCAGACCACCGGCGCCGCCGACGCCGCCCTTGCCGCCGCCACCACCGTCGCCACCAGCCTCACCGGTTACGGCGCGGCCCACATAGCCCGCACCGCCCACGCCACCGGCGCCCGCGACACCACCGACGCCACCGGCACCACCGTCGCCGTCTTTGCCCGCCGGTGTGATGCTGGTCGCCGCGGCGCCCTTGCCGCCCTTGCCGCCGTTACCACCGGCGCCCCCGTCACCGCCTGCCTGGCCGTCGGTGCCATCCGGGTTGCCCAGGGTGCCGTCGGTGCCGTTGAGACCTCCGGCGCCGGCGCCACCGTTTCCGGCATTGCCGCCGCGGCCGCCGTCACCGCCGCCACCGCCGTTGATCCCTTCGTTTCCGTTGTTGGCGATGAAGAACGCGATGCGGCCCTGCCCGGCCGTGCCGGCTACACCACCGGGTCCGGAGTCTCCGCCATTGCCGCCGTTGCCCCCGGCCCCGCCGGATGCCCCCGGGATCGTCGCGTTCACCCCGTCAGCACCGTCACCACCGTTGCCGCCCGTGCCGCCCGAACCGCCGTTACCGGCGTTACCGCCACGGCCGAGGACGAAGCTGCCGTTACCGCCGTTACCACCGTTACCCCCGCCAGCGCCGCTGCTGCCATCGGCGCCGGATTTACCCGGCAGAACGCCATTGACACCGTCGACGCCCTGGACGCCGTTGCCACCATTGCCGCCGTTACCGCCGTTGCCGATCAGCGAGGACACACCGACGCTGCCACCATTTCCGCCGTTTCCAGCCACACCGGACAGCAGTGCCCGGCCCCCGTCGCCGCCGTTTCCGCCGTCGCCGAAGAATGCCCCGGCGGTTCCACCGTTGCCTCCGACTCCGCCCCCGGTCGCCCCATCACCGCCCTTGCCGCCGGCGCCGCCCGGCCCGACTGGGCCGAAGCCGGTCGCAGGATCCAGATCAACGAAGGACACGCCGCCGCCGTCACCACCAGCACCACCGACACCAGAAACCGAGCCACCGTTGCCCCCGGCACCACCGTTCCCTGCGCTGCCGATCAGTGTCAGGAAGCCGGTGTTACCCCCGGCACCGCCGGCGCCACCGTTACCGGTGGTCCCAGTCGAGGAACCGCCCACACCGCCGTTGCCACCGTTGCCGAAGAACATTGCGGCAGTAGCACCTTTGCCGCCAGCACCGCCCCCGGTGGTTCCGTCGCCGCCCGCGCCACCTGACCCACCCCGGCCGAACAGCGAGACAGGACCTGCGATCCCGCCATCTCCGCCGGCCGCACCTACACCGGTCAGGCTGGCGCCTGCACCGCCGTTGCCGCCATTGCCCCACAGGATGCCGCCGTTGCCGCCCCGACCACCGACGCCACCGTTGACCCCGGCCACACCGGCGCCACCGGCGCCACCGTCACCCCATAGACCCGTTGAACCGCCCACGCCTCCGGCGAAACCGTTGCCGCCCGAGCCGAACAGGAATCCGCCCCGGCCGCCGTCACAGGCGCCGGTGGTGCAGGAGCCTGCGTAACTGGTGTAGCTGTAGCCATTGCCGATCAGCAGGCCGGCGTTCGGGTTGGTGGCGTCACCGTTGCCGATGAAGATCCGGATGAAATCGGCGAAGGGGTCGCCGGTCGCCGCGGCGTTCGGGGACTTCAGGGTCAACGGTGCGAACGGACTCGCCGGCTCGCCACTGCTCGTCGCAGCAGCCGCACCCGCCAGTTGGGTCTTGCCGCCGATTTCACGGCGACTGAACGCCGCGGCAGTCCACATCAGCGGCGCGGCCGCCGGGGCGTCACCACTACCACCGGTCTGCAGCCAGTCCAGCAAGCCGCGGCCCATTCCGTTCACCGACCCGCCGGCCGCCGGCGTGGTCGGGGACGCCGTCATTGACGGGGCCTGGGCTGCGACCGGGCCGATCGCCTCCAGCGCCGGGGTCGACGCGAGATTGTCGTTTGCCGAAGGCTCCGGGGCGGGAACCGGGGCGGGCGCCGGGGCCGTCGACGCCGTTGCCGGCGCATTCACCGCAGGTCGGGGTGTTGGCATCGACACCGACGGCTCCGACGCGGGCACCGCGGCCGATACTGCGGCGTCCGACTGCCCTTCTGACGGGTTTGACTCAGCGCCAACGCTTGTCGGCGAACCGGAGTCGCCGCGGCGTGGGCGGCGGGTCGGAGCGGCGGTCTGCGTACCGTCCGAGTCGCGGACGGTC
The DNA here is from genome assembly GCF_044370595.1 of Mycobacterium sp. Taxonomy (GTDB): domain Bacteria; phylum Actinomycetota; class Actinomycetes; order Mycobacteriales; family Mycobacteriaceae; genus Mycobacterium. The sequence continues at coordinate 6,317 of NZ_JBILVF010000140.1, read as the reverse complement.
GGATGAGTCGGCGACTCATCGGTCGGACCGGCCGATTCGCTGTTGGTGGGGTCCTCGCTGACTGTGGTTTCGCCGGCGGCCTCGACGGCGCCCTCATCGGTGGGGGTCTCTGAGGTCGACTCCTGCACTCGCGGGGCCGGAGAGTCCGCTCGCGAACTGCTGTGTCCGCGCTGGCGCACCTCGGAACGTGGCGAGGACGACGAATCCGAATTCGACCCCGTCGATCCGTCCGAACCGGTGGTGTCGGCGAAGACGGTCGGCATGGTCACGATCGCCGAACCGACGCCCAAAGCGATGGCCAACACCCCCACCCGCCCCACATAACGGGCGTAGGTGTGTGAGTGAGGTTCCGCCGCCGTCACTTCCGGTCGGCGGTACTCGATACCGCGCACCCACCCCTTCGCGGATCGCTGGTGGCGGACAGGAAATGACGACTCGGACATGGCGCTCCCTCAGCTTTTTCAACGACCCCCCACAGGCCGCACACATTTCGGGACTATGCCATCAGCAAATTGAAATTGATAGGGCCATTAGAAGGTTGCGCTGGCGACACTTTCTCTTTAAGGCTCTTGAACTGCGCGGACTATAGCCATGTCGCGTTAGAACATTTTCTGTTGTGAAGATGTTTTACAGCACAGCTAAGCGTTGCCTAACCTAGGAAAGGGCTATTAATTCGTACACATTCATCGAAATGTTTGAGTTTGAGTAAGCCCTCGGCGGGGCGACACCACCAGCAACCCGACGATGGACCTGTGCATCCGCCTGCACTTCCGCCCGACAATCGACTACCTAGGGCTGGCATGCCCTCCCCCAGTCATCCCCGAGTCCGCGATCACGACACGCTAGGCCTCTCGTGGAACGAAATACGCTGCCCAATAGCGGCTTTCGGCAAATCAGCCATGATTGAGTCCATTCGCCAACCCCCGAAATGGCGACGATGGGCAGGTGTTCAATAGTTCCGGCGCTGCCGAGCGCCGTGGAGCAGGACTACTGCGGGGCGAGGCTCATGCTCAGACTGACCTGACCGTTGTCCACCGATGCCACGGTGATAGTCACCCCGCGAGTCTCACCGCCCATGGTCACCGCGCAGGTGACCGCGGCACCGGGCTCGGGATCTAGGCCGCCCGGGCAACTCACCGCATCCGGCTGCGAGCCGGCTTGGGCCAACTGCGAGCTGAGCATGTCCTGCAACTCTGCCGCACTGACCGATGCCGAGGCGACCCCGGCACCGGCGCTGAGCGCGATCAAGGATCCGGCGACCAGTGCGAGGGTTTTCTTCATCTGAGGAAACTACACCAGTGCGTCTTCGGGGAAATGAAAGTTGCGGAACGGGAATGATGGCCTAAAGCCTTGGCCCGCGCCCGATACGCGCAGCGTCGGCCTGGCTTCCCCGCGGCGACTGACCTGACCAACTGACTGTCGACGTGGTGCCGTGATGGCGCTGCATGGGGTGCTCGCGCGGACCGCCCGCGTCGGGTTACAACTCGAACTGCGAGAGGATCGCGAGAGCGATCAACAGGTCCGCCACAGGCGGGTTTGCCTCCGTCTGATCTCACTCGATTGGTTTGCGCCACAATAGATTCGGAAACCGGGCATACCCGCGGTCGTTGGTGACCCAGGTCGCGCCGTGCTCGATGGCCAGCGCCGCATGATAGGCGTCGGGCACATCGTTGGCGGTGGCCGAGACGGCGAGGCAGAGTCTGGAGAAGATGTCCCAGTGCTTGGCCCCGGGCCGCAACTGGACGGCCGACGGCCCCGAGCGCACCGCGTGACAGTAATCAAGTACATCCGCCGGGCTGCTGGGCTGACGATAGATCCGGTGGTTTGTCGCCAGGCGAACCACCCCGGACAGGGCCAGGTCGCTGATGCCGATCGGTTCGGGCCCGGTCATCGCGAGTTGCAGCCATTCGGCATACCGGCTGTGATCGGCGCTATCGCGGCGGAAGGCGTACAGCAGGACGTTGACGTCAGGGCAGAGCATTCTCGCCCAGGAGGTCGGCGACAGCTTCCCGGTCATCGAGGTTCACCCCGGGTTGCAGACCGCCGGCGCCGTCGGTGGGGAACGTCCACGCCTCGCCCGCCGATCCCGGCCCCTCTCGCCGGAGCAAGACCCGCAGTGCATCGTCAACCACGGCACCGAGCGAGCGGTGCGTGCGGGCGGCGACAACCTTTGCTTCGGCGAGCAGATCCTCGGAGATATTCAAGGTCGTGCGCATCTGCGCATCATAGCATCAAGACATCGCATCATGATGCGGCAGCGGGATCCAGACGGATGCCCGCGCCGTTCCGAAATGGATGCGACGACGGTGGCCACCTACTTCGCCAGCCAGTGGGCCGGGGCGCATCATCGCCCCCGATGCCACGCTCGTCGAATCGTTGACGTCCGCCGCGGCAACGGCAGGTATCACCGGCGGCGGCACCTACGATGCCCTCGTCGGGCTCACCGCCCATGCTTTCGGCCACGAACTGTTGTCGCTAGACCAACGCCCTGAGCGCACCTACCGATCCTTAGGGGTCACCTACCGGCTGCTCGGCACTAGCTCGCTCTGACGCGCCCCCGGGCAAGAACGCCGATACGGCTACCCGGGCCACGCAGGCTCACTAACGTGCTAGACGCCGTTTGCCTACGTGCGCAGGCTCGGCTGGGGATCACCGGGTGGGCGTAGCTAAGGTTGGCGGGACAGTTGACGATCGTGAGGAGTACATCATGCGGGTTGTCGCATTCGCCCCATCGCTGAGCGCTGTGGAGGAGAACGCCGGCGGCATCGCGGTCAAGGGTTTCCCGATGACCAGCTGCTACGTGAACAACTTCCCCGCACAGATCACCGTCCCCATGGTGGTGGCGGTGACCACCCTCGGCGGCACCGATTACGACCCGGTCAAGGTCATCGTCGCGACCTCACCCGAGGGTGAGCGGGTGGGCAGCCTGGAATGGCGTTGGCATTGGGATGACAATCCGCCCACCCCGGTGAAGTTCCGGGTGTTCACCCAGTACGTGCCGATACGCGTGGTGGAACCGGGTGTCTACACCCTCGGCCTCTACGACAGCTTGGAGGACAACCACAGCGAGCACCTGTTCCCGCTGCCTGTTCTCAAGAGGAGCCAACTGCTCAACCGCTGAAATCCGACGTCCACGAAAGAGCAACCGCAATGTCTGATCCCCGCGCTGATGTCGTCGCCCGCCAGTACGAGAAATGGACCTATCCGGAGCCGATCCAAAACCTCGAGACCTGGCTGACGAACAACTGGCAATGGTTCGATCCCAGCCACGCCCACCGGGTGCTGTGGCCGGACCGTCCGTATCAACCCGATATGGACATCCTCATCGCCGGTTGCGGCACCAACCAAGCCGCGGTATTCGCCTACACCAACCGAGGCTCGAAGGTGGTGGCCATCGACGTCAGTGAGCCGTCGCTTGAACATAATCGCTATCTCAAGGACAAATACTCTCTGAAAAACCTTGAGCTGCATCTGCTCCCGGTCGAAGACGTCTCCACGCTGGATAAGCAGTTCGACCTCATTGTGTCGACCGGCGTGCTGCACCATTTGGCCCAACCGGAAGTGGGCATGAAGGCGCTCGCCGACTGCCTTCGGCCAGAGGGCGTCGTGGCGATCATGCTCTACGGCCGCTATGGGCGAGCGGGAGTCGAACTGATGCAAGCGATCTTCCGCGAGCTGGGCCTGGAGCAGAACGAGGAATCGCTGAGCATGGTCAAAGAAGCGATCAAGTCATTAGCACCGAGTCATCCTCTGCAGAGCTACATTTCGATCGCACCAGACCTGCAGTTCGATGGCGGGCTGGTGGACACCTTCTTGCACGGACGGGATCGCAGCTACACCGTCGAGGACTGTCTGAAGCTGGTTGATTCCGCCGGACTGGTGTTCCAGGACTGGTTCTTGAAGTCGTCTTACTACCCGCCGACGCTGACCGAACCGGGTAACGGGTTCTACCGTGCGGTCAATCAGCTTCCCAAGGAGAAAATCTGGTCGGTTATGGAGCGGATCAAAACGCTCAACGCCTGCCACTTCTTCCTGGCATGCCACCAGGAGCGCCCCGAGACCAACTACCTGATCGACTTCGCGTCCAGCCGCGCGTTGGATTATGTTCCGCTGCTGCGACTGCGGTGCACCATTCGAGGCGACATGATCTCCAGACCCGGTTGGCGGGTTCGGTTGGACCCGACCCACCTGGCTTTCGCCCAGAACATCGACGGCGAGCGCACCATGCGCGAGATCGTCGAACGGGTTGCGCTTTCGGGTGTGCTGACCGCCGATCGGCCCGCCCTGGAGTACACCGCCCTGGAACTGTTCGAGGACCTGTGGCGGAATGACTTCGTCGCGATGGACCTCAGCCGGGCCCGCTAGCGGTACGACTGCGGGGGCCATCGCAGAGCGGTCGGGCAGCATCTGGCAGGCGCCAGTCAGGGGGAGGTGTGCCCGACGCTGGTATGGTTCCCATGCTTGAACCGAGGGGGGAATACATCCGACCTGGAGAAGAAACAGGAAAGTGATTCCGGACATCTACTTCGCGCGTCCCGTCACAGTTCTTCCCGACCAGGCCGTTGACAACGACGCGCTTCTGGCACGGTTTCGCCAGACCTTCCATGGCGCAGCCCACGAGTGGGAAGCCATCGAGCAGGGCGTGCGCTACGCGGTATTCGGCAACACCGCGAGCACCGTCGGGGTTATCGCGCTGGACTACCGCAGGCAGAACAGCGCCGTGGCCGACGGCGACAAGATCGCGATCGCCAGTGCAGCGGCCGGATTCTCTGTAGCGGGTGCCGCGGCGGTGCGGGAGTCGGGAGCGGCCGCGTGAACCGCTACCTGCAGCTCTACCGCACGATCAACAAGTCCTTCGGGTTCCGGCTGAGGCCACTGGGCACTTTCGGGGTACTGCAGGTGCGCCAGGCGATCTCGGCGATCACCCTCGGCCTGGACCGCATCTTCTTCTCCAACTACCGCAAGCAGCCGATCGACCGGCCCATCTTCATCATCGGAAATCCCCGCAGCGGCACCACCTTCCTGCACCGGCTGCTGCTCGGCGCCGGCGGGATGGCCGCCTTCGAACTGTGGGAGATGCTGTTTCCGGCCATCACCGCCCGCAAGCTGCTGGGCGGCATCGTCCCCCGGATCGATCGGCTCTCCCCCGCGCGCTACCACCCCTCGGACGTTCACGACACGAGCCTGCGCGGAATCGAGACCGACGACGTGCTGTGGTTTTTCCGTACGCTCGACGGCCCGTTCGCGTGGGCCTACTTCCTGGCCTGGCAGGACAGTTGGGGCAGCGAACTATCCCGGCGAGAGCTCGGGATCGACCCGGCACCGGCACGCGACGAAGAGCGGTTCTACGGTTACCACGAGGAGTGCTGGAAGCGAAACCTGCTCTACAAGCGCGCCCACCGCGTTCTTGCCAAGACGAGCATGCTGACCTTCCAACTCGACCAGGTTCTCAAGCGCTACCCCGACTGCAAGCTGGTCTACATCATCCGCGACCCGGTCGAGGTCATCCCGTCGGGGATGTCGCTGTTGTCCGGTGTTCTGGAGAACGGGTACGACGTGTGGAACCACTCGACCGAGGTCGACCAGCAACGTTGGGTGGAAAACCTCTACCAGGCCTCCTGCGCCATGCTGCGCTCCTTTCACGACGACTACACCTCCGGACGTATCCCGGAGAAGAACCTGTGCGTGGTGCGTTACACCGACCTACTGCACAATCTGGAGCCGACGATGCAGCGGATCCTCGATTTCATCGAGGTCGAACCCAGTGCCGCGTTCGTCGAGGAAGTTCGAGCGCAGGCCGAGCGGCAGCGTTCCTACAAGAGCCGCCATCAGCACTCACCGGAGAAGTTCGACCTCGACCCGGAGCGCATCCGACAAGACCTCGCCTTCGTCTACGAAACGTTCAACCTGCCCACGAAATCGGCTGAGAAAGCCTGACACCCGCACGGAAGAAGAGTTCACCATGAGCACATCACTGAATGTCGGCCGTATCGGCGCGCTCGCCGCCACCCTCGGGGTGGGTGTGGCGTTATTCAGCGGCCCCGGCACCGCCTGGGCAGACTCCTCGGCGGCCGACACCTCAGCTGCCGACACCCACGGCGCCACGGCAGCGGACCCCGGCGCGGGCTCTCAGCCCGCGGGCACGGAGCCTCCCGCGCGCGGACGGCTGGACAAGAACGTCCGCGGGTCTGGTACTGCCTCTCAAAGCGCTCCGCAGCCGTCGTCGGCGACCGGTCGTTCACACTTCGATGTCCCCGCAGCCGAAAAGGACCTCCCCGAACCGGTCAGACGCCACGGCACCCCGGGTCGCGGGGGCG
>NZ_JBILVF010000033.1:0-29014 GCF_044370595.1 Mycobacterium sp. | reverse complement strand
ATCGGCTTGCATGTCTCATCTCTAAAACGAATACCGGTGTATGTCAAGCCATGGCCAGGTAGGAGTTGATGGCATACGCTGGGCAAACAGCCCGGTTGGGTTGTGCGGTTCGAAGGGTTGTGCCGATGGGCTTCGACAGGCACGTGCGTCGCGGGGCGGTAGTGGTCTCGGCGGGCTTTCTGCTCGGCGCTCTGAACGTGGCGGGCGTGGCCCACGCCGAGCCGGAATCGTCGTCGGCGGAGACCGGCACCCGCACCGCACGGGATGTTCAGCGGGCATCCGCGGCCCGGGCCGAATCCGCCCGACCCGCCACCCCGGCCCGGGGCAGGGAGGCGGGCCTGCGTGACCGCCGCGATCGTAACGCTGAGCGGCCACCGGAGTCGGCGGTTGTCCAGCACGCTGATCCACCGACTGCTCCGGTTCCCGAACCGCCTCCCGCCGCCCCCCAGATGCTCACCCCCGAATCGGCCTCCCCGGCGCCGTCGGCAGCCCTGCCCGGCAGTCATGATGCAGCGGAGGCGCTTTCGACGCCGATAGCGCTCCGTCCCTCGGAATCACCGACCGCGGGCCCCTCGGATTCACCGACCGCGGCGGCAGTCACCGCACCGGCTGCCGCGACGGCCGCACCCCCGCAGGCGGCCGCACCTCAGCCGCCCAGCCTGACCAGCGCCGTGCCAGCCGGCACGGTCGACGCCGCTGACGCGCTGACCGGGGGATCGGCGACCCCGCTACCGTCAGCGCTGGCGTGGACCATGCTGGCCGCCGCACGCAGCGAGGTCGGGCGGCGCAGCCCGGGCCCGGCGGTCGCCGCCGTCCCCGCAGCGTCGACCAGCGAACCGGTTCAACCGGTGGGCCAGGACGTCAGCCCGCTGGGAACCCCGCAGCAGACCGCCGCCGAGTCGATGGCGATGCAGACCGTGCACACCCTGCCGGTGCTGGCCATGAAGGCGGTGCTGGGACTGGCCTGGCGCATCATCGCCGACATCGAATACACCCAGGCCGGCGGCCCTGATCAGGAGAACCTCGCGCTGCTCGGTGGGGCGGTCGACGAATGGGCGATGGCCTCGGCGTTCCAGTCGATGATCCTGAACTCCAACGACCCGGCGATCGTCATGCAGGTCGCACCGCCGCACCACTGGTACGGCCTGGACGTCACCGGCTCACGCATCCTCTACGACAACCCGGACACGATCTACCGCTTCGCCGGGGTCAACTACGCCTCGCAGTACGTCATCACCGGCCGGATGCCCGAGAACGACCCGAAGGCGAGTTTCAGCGTCCTGACCGGACTCACCGGCAGCACCGCGGCTGTCCTCGACGCCGACCAACTCGAACTCGGTCCGGACCGCACCTTCGTGATCACCGTCAGTGGCGCCGCGGCCCAGTCCGGCCAGAAGAACCACCTGCAGATCACCCCCGACACCACCCTGATCGCGATCCGCGACACCCTCTCGGACTGGAACGCCGACGATCCCATGACTCTGGCGATCCAACGCACCGCCGGCCCGCCCCGGAGCTTCTTCGGCCAGTTCGGCGGTTTCGCGTTGCCGTTCATCGGGCCGTTGGTGGCGCAGAGCGCGTTTCTGACCGCACTGGTCTCGCTGATCCCACCGCTGCCCGCTGTTCCGCCGTTCGTGAGCGGGAGTATCACCGCGCTGCTGATGCTGCGCGGCATCTCGGAGGAGTCGAAGTACATCAAGGTGGCCACCACCGACCCGGTGAGCGGAAACCGCAAGGGCCCCAACGTGTTCACCGATCCGACCAGTAACGCATCGTTCCTGGCCACCCAGGTGCAGAGCGCCGGCTACTTTCATCTGTCCGACAGCGAGGCACTGGTCCTGACCATCACACCGAACAACGCCGGCTACTTCGTGGTCCCAGTGACCAACGACTGGACCATCACCGACAACTACTGGGACGATCAGACGAGTCTGAACAACACCCAGGCCAAGGCCAATCCGGACGGGTCCTACACGGTCGTCGTCTCCCCGACCGAACCGCAACTGGCCGGCGGCACCAGTGTGTGGAACTGGGTGTCCACCGGCGGACTGAACCAGGGCACGCTGGCCATCAGGTTCCAGTCGATCGACCAGAGCGACCCGATCAAGCCCACCGTCAGTTCCCGGGTGGTTGCGCTGAGCGAACTGGCTTCCGTTCTTCCGGCTGGCACGGTCGTCGTCACCCCGGCCGAACGGGCAGTGCAGATCGCCTCGCGCGGTGCCGGATTCAACCGGCGCTTCGCGCCCTACCTGCAAACCACGCCCCTTAGCCCGGGATAGCGAGGGTCCCCTCGAGCGCCGCCGGGTCGTGGGCGTACGAAGCGGCGCGGATGGCCAACTCCGATACCGGGAGTGTGAAACCCGCGCCGGCCCAACGCTGGACAGGACGCGCCGAACATTCGACGACAACCCGGTCAGCGGCCCCCGCCGCCAGGTGCACCGACCGGAAGCCGACGAGGTGATGGACGGGCCGCCCGGTATCGGCCGGCTGCACGGTGTAGATCTGCACGACGTGCCGTCCGGGTCGTATCCCGGTGTTGGTGACCGTGACCGAGGCGGTGAACCGTTCGCCGTCGAGGTGACCGACCGTGAGGTCGGCCAGCCCGAAGGTGGTGTAGCCCAACCCGAATCCGAGCGGGTAGGCGGCGGGGACGCCGTCGCGATCCAGCTTGCGTTGCCCCCACCAGCGGTCGTAGTGGACGGTGGTGGCGTCCCAATCCACCTGCGGCAGATCGCTCTGCCGGTGCGGGATCGTCATCGGTAGCCGGCCGGCCGGTTCGGCGTCCCCGAGCAGGATGTCGGCGACCGCGTGACCGCCTTCCATGCCGGGGTACCACGCCAGCAGCACCGCAGCGACCTCGGCGTCCCAGGGGTCGAGCACGATCGTGCCGCCGCCGATCACCACCACCACGGTGCGGGCATTGACCTGGGCCACCGCGCGGATCAACGCGATGTCCTCGGGGTGTAGCCGCAGATCTCGGCGGTCACCGCCGTACTGCTTGAGCTTGGCCACCCGGGAGGCTACTTTGACCAGCACCGCGGCGACCGGCCGGTATCGGGCGATACCACCGAGCAGCTGGGTCGTCGCGGTGTCCACCCCGATCATCGACTCGCCCTCGTCGACGGAGGACAAACCGACCACCACGACGGCGGCGTCGGCGCCGCGCGCTGCATCCGCAGCCGCCGCCGGGTCGGTGCCTGCAACGTGAATCAATCTCGGCCCCAGCCGTTCCCGCAGACCGTCGAGGATCGTGACCGAGGACGGCGGGCTCACCATCGAGGAGCCCACATCGCCCTGGTTGGGCTGATCTGCCAGCCGACCGATCAGCGCAACCCGCGCCAGCGACGCCTCAGCCATCGGCAGCGCGGCGGCACCGGCGATGTCCCGGTTGCGAAGCAGCACCACACCGCGGCACGCCACCTCCCGCGCCAAACCGCGATGCTCCGCGCAGGCAACCACACTGACCGGTGGCCGCGGGCGGGCCCGCAGCGCGAGCCGGATCTGGGCTGCCAGTTGCCGGTGGGCGGCGCGTTCGGCATCGGACCGCTTCAGAGTCCCGTCCGCTAGGGCCTTCTCCAGGGTGCCGGCCCGCTGCTGCCGGAACGGCATCTCCAGGTCCTGCCCGGCGGCCACCGACCCGACCGGATCACGCAGCCCCCAAATGAAGTCGGTCATCACGAATCCGGTGAAACCCCAGGAATCGCGAAGGATTTCGGTGAGCAGGTGCCGGTTGTGCCCGGCCCAGGTGCCGTTCACCGAGTTGTAAGCGCTCATCACGCAGTCTGCGCCCGCTTCCACGACGGCGCGGAAGTGCGGCAGGTACACCTCGTGCAGGACGTCGTCGGCGACACGGACGTCGACCCGGAATCTGGCCTCCTCCATCGAGTTCAGCGCGAAGTGTTTCACGCACGACATCAACCACGAGTTGGCTCCCGCTACCGCCGCGGCCCCCATCGCACCCAGCAGTACCGGGTCCTCGCCGTAGGCCTCCTGGGCGCGCCCCCAGCCGGGTGAATAGGCCAGGTTGATACAGATGCCGGCCCACAAGTTCGCACCTTGCGCGCTGGCCTCAGCCCCGATGGCGTCGGCGACCTGGTGCTCGAGGTCGGGGTCCCAGGTCGCAGCGCGGGCGAGGGCCACCGGGAACGCCGTCGACGCCCCCAGGGCGACACCGCGCGGGCCGTCGGTGAACTGGATGCCCGGAATACCCAACCGGTCGATGCGGCCGGCTTCGAACGGCACCTTGTTGTACCGCCGCGACATCTCCGTCAAGCCGCGCCGGATCGTCAGATCGCCGTCGAGCAGCCAGAGCAGTTCCGGATCGGTCAATCGTGCGACCAGATCCGCGACGGCCACCTCCAGAGGCTGCTCACCCCGTTGAACCGTCGACACCGCGGCGTCGAACGCGGTATCCGGTGGGTAACACGGATCGGTGACGGTCAACGCGGGCCGGGTTCCTTCCGCGGTCTTCGGACACAGACCATAGCGCCGGGTGCTCAAGTCTCGGTCCCTCGAGCTTATCCGGGCCGATAATCATCGGATGGAATTGGAAGTCATCGCTTTTGACCTCAGGTCATGCACGATCGCCGCGAGGCATGGCGCCGATCGGATCGAACTGTGCGCCAACCCCCACGAAGGAGGCACCACCCCGTCCTACGGGCTGATCGCCACCGCCCGGGAGACGACCGCCATCCAACTCTTCCCGATCATTCGCCCGCGCGGCGGGGACTTCCTCTACACCGACGCAGAACTGCGCGCGATGGTGCGCGACGTGGACCAATGTCGGGCACTGGGTTGCGACGGCGTCGTCGTCGGGATGTTGTCGAAAGACGGCCGGGTCGACGTCGCTCGGTGCACGGAGTTGATCGAGCATGCCGGCGGGATGCAGGTCACGTTTCACCGGGCCTTCGACCGGGTGCAGGATCCTCTCCAAGCCCTCGACGACGTCATCGGGCTGGGTTGCACCCGAATCCTCACCAGCGGGTTGCGCCCGAACGTCGATCTGGGGACGGACATGTTGCGGACGTTGGTGGCCGCGGCAGGGGACAGGGTCACCATCATGGCGGGGTCGGGGATCAGGTCGAGCAACATCGTTGAGGTCGCGAGCGCCACCGGTGCGCGGGCGTTTCACAGTTCAGCGCGATCGGCACACCCGTCGTCGATGGAGTACGTCAATCCGGCGATGGCCGAAGACCTCAGTTCCATCAGCATCGACGCGGCTGAAGTGGCCGAACTTCGACGGCTCCTGGACGAGTACCCGAGCTCGCCGAATAGCCCGCCGAATTAGGTGCTGAATGTCGCGGTCAACACCGGGACCATCTGTGCCTTGCGCGACACGACGCCGTTGAGAACGGCCCGGTTGTTCTCCAGGGTGACGCCGTAGGCCGCCTCGACGGCCGATGCGCGCGGACCGAGTGCCACGACGACCGAATCGCTGTTGAGGATGTCGGTCACCACGAACAGAAACAGGTCGAGGCCCTTGGCGGTGACGACCTGCTGCAGTGCGGTCTCCAACTCGCTCTGGCGAGACAACACCTCATCGACGTCGACCGCGTTGACTTGAGCGATCTCGACCTTGCAGCCGCCCATGGAGAACTCCTTGGCGTCCATCGCGATGAGCTGCTCGATGGACCTGTCGGCCAAGCGTGCACCGGCGCGCAGCAATTCCAGGCCGTAGGTCTGCGCGTCGACCCCAGCGATGGCGGCCAGTTCATCGGCGGCCACGGTGTCCTCGGCGGTGCAGGTCGGTGATCTCAGCAGCAAGGTGTCGGAAAGGATGGCGGACAACATCAGCCCGGCGATGGGAGGACTGACGTCGACCCCCTTCTCTTTGTAGATCTTCAGCACGATCGTGGCCGTGCAACCGACCGGTTCGGCCCGGTAGTACAGCGGCCCGGCGGTTTCGAAGTTGGCGATGCGGTGATGGTCGATGACTTCGGCGATCGTCACCGCGTCGATGTCCGTCGCGCTCTGCTGTCGCTCGTTGTGGTCGAGGAGAATGACGTGGGACGCCTCGGTCGCCACCGATTCGACCAGACGCGGCGCGGCGGTGTTGAAGTAGTCGAGTGCGAACTGTGTCTCGGCACTGACGGCGCCAAGGCGGACGGCCTCGACGTCTGCGCCGGTCTTGGCCTTCAGATCGGCGTAGGCCAGCGCCGAGCAGATTGAATCGGTATCGGGGTTCTTGTGCCCGAAGATCAAAGTCGCGCTCATGTTCAAGACTCCATCGCCGGCTGTGGCCGAAGCCTATCTACTCGGCAGCCGGCGGCGGGGCGACTAGCGGCCGTTGCGCTTGAGGAGGTACTGCAGCCAGCGAACATCGAGCAACATGACTCCCACGCTAGGACCCAAACTTAAGGCCGAACGGCCCCGGAGCTAATGCGTCACTAAAAACTTCTGCCAGAACGCCATTAAGTTCGCACCCCGGATTGGCGTCAGCCGGGGGGAGGTGGCGGAGGAGGTGGCGGAGGAGGTGGGCCGCCCGGCGGCGGCGCCGCGGGACCACGCGGCGGGATCACCTGGGGGCATAGATCCAGCACGGCGTAGGTCACCAGGGCGACAGCGTCCTGCTGGCTGATGCGGTGGAAGGTCTTGGTGGCGATGACTTCATTGTTGATGGCCGCCCGCACCGGTAGACCCTGGGCGACGGTGGAGGAAATCCGGTCGCACGAGCCATAGCCCGCCTGCACCCAGCGGTCGGGTGTTCCCGGGATCGCCGTCGCCACCGCGTTAGAGCGCTCGATGTCGCTGATGAACTTTTCCTCAGGGGTTTGCGCCCACGCAGGTGCCGCCAGGCCGGCGAGTGCCGCCAGGACGCCGACAGCACCGGCCGTCGCAGTTCGGAAACGCGTCGCCGCCACCATGGTGCCCATTGTGCCCCCGGTCATGACTGGTCAGCCCAGAGATGAACTTTGTGTACGAGTATTCACTGAGCTCACGGCGTCATTCGGCGATGACTGTGCTTGACAACGACACCTGCGACGCATATTAGTGTACGTATGTTCACTCAAAAGATTGCGGCGGGCGGGGCGCCGGGAGGCCTTCCACTCATGACTGAGTTGAAGTATCTGGACCTGCACGGGGAGCGGATCGCCTATCTCGACGAAGGCAGCGGTGAGGCCATCGTGCTGCTGCACGGCATCGCGGGCAGCTCGGAGACCTGGCGGTCATTGATCGGACCGCTCTCACGCAAGTACCGGGTGGTTGCTCCCGACCTGTTGGGCCACGGCAATTCCACCAAGCCGCGGACCGACTACTCGCTGGGCGCTTTGTCGGTCTTGATCCGCGATGTCCTCACCGAGTTGGGCATCACCCGGGCGACCTTGGTGGGCCACTCACTGGGGGGCGGCATCTGCATGCAAATCGTCTACCAACACCCGGAGTATGTGCAGCGCCTGGTTCTCATCAACAGTGGCGGCCTGGGACCGGACGTCGGCTTGCCGCTGCGCCTGGCCTCCCTGCCCGGTGCCGAACTGGTGCTGCCGATCATCGCGGCCAAGCGGCTGCTCGCCCCCGGTGAACGGGTGTGGTCGCTGATGCGCAAGGCGGGTATCGAATCCCGGCGCGGTGAGGAGATGTGGCGTCATTACCGGTCGCTGTCAGACGGTCCGACCCGGCAAGCGTTCCTGCGTACGGTGCGAGGAGTCATCGATCACCGCGGCCAAGCCGTCAGTGCGCTGAACCGGCTCAACTCCAGAACGGATTTCCCCGTGATGGCGATTTGGGGCGACCGGGACGCCATGATCCCCGTCGCACACGCCTACGCCGCCCAGCAAGTCCGCCCCGACGTCCGGTTGGAAGTGCTGACCGATGTGGGGCACTTCCCGCACGCGGAGCGTCCCGCCGAAGTCGCCGAATTGATCGAGGACTTCATCACCGCCGACGCCGGTGAGCGGCTCTCCGGGGCGGAGTGCTGACGAGGGAGTACTGGTTGCCGTCCTAGCTAGTTGCCGTAGAGATGCAGTGCCCGGGCCGCCGCGGTGGCGACGTCGCCGCTCAACGTCACCACGGGCGGGCCGCCGCGCTGGTGGATCACATTCGCCAGCACCACCACGTAGCTGTCTGATCCCGGGTCCATCCACACCGTGACCCCGGTGAATCCGGTGTGACCGAAGCTGCCGACGGGAAAGACTGTGCCGCGCGGCGTCGACTGGTAGGTGTCGATGTCCCAGCCGAATCCGCGGAGGCCCCCGCCGGCGGTGGCCGGCTGCTGCGGGGTCGTCATCATCTCCAGCGTCGACTCTCTGAGCGGGAACGGGCTCGGCCGACCGGCGAGGCGGTCCAACAGAGCCTGGGCGTACTTGCCGACGTCCTGGACCGTCGAGAAGACACCGGCGCTGCCGGCCACACCACCCATCCGGCGGGCTGTCGGATCGTGCACGGTCCCCCGCAACAGGTGGCCGTGGTGCGGGTTGATGCCCGGTGTGTCCTCATCGCGCGCGGTCGGTGCCACGCGGGCCAGCAGATCGGTGTTCCACGTCCTGTCCGGACACGGGTTGACTCGCGGGCCGTCGGGGTCGAATGCCAACGCGTTGCCCTGGATTCGGTAGGGGCCGCATGCCTGGGATGCCGGCAGATAGCGGGTGTCGGCCATGCCCAGCGGGGCGAAGATGTTGTCGCGCGCGTACACATCGAGGGGTTCGCCGCTGATTCTCTCGACGATCGTGCCCAGCAGGATGAAGCCGATGTCGGAGTAGTGGAAGACCTCCGCGGGTGTGAACTCCAAGGGTGCGGTGAGCGCACGGTGAAGGCCGTCCGCCCGATCCGCTGCGGTCAGCCCCCAGGGTCCTTGGCGACTCAGGTCGCCGCCGATCCCTGAGGTGTGAGTGAGCAACATGCGCAGCGTCACCTGGGCACGCCGTGGATCGTTGCCGGCGTTGAAGTCGGGCAGGTAGGTCTGCACCGGTTCGTCGATCTGAACCTTGTCCTGCTCGTAGAGCTGCAGAACGGCCGTCGTCGTCACGATGATCTTGGTCAACGACGCCAGATCGAAGATGGTGTCGACCGTCATCGGCTCGGCGGGAGCGAACATCCCATCCAGTCCCGGCTCGCTGGCGAGTCTGCGTGCACCGTAGGCCTGACGGACGACGACTTTCCCGCCGTGGCCGATCTGCACCACCGCGCCGGGCAGCCGACGCGCAGCGATGTCGGCGTCGACTAACTGCGAGACCGCGATGAAGTCGCCCTGCGGCGCGACGACCGCTGCGGGGGTGGTCGGCGGAATGGCCGCCGGGCTCGGCGTGGGCAGCGCGGCCGGGCTCACCGGGGTGCCGGTGGCCGGTGGGGGCGGCGCAGACCGTCCGCACGACGACACCGCAGCGACGCTGAGCACGATTGCTCCAGCGGCGCAGGCTCGGGCGACGAGCGAGGTCACAGTAGGACGGTAACCGCATCCCGGCTGCTCATTGCGCGCATCCTCGCCCCCGCCGCCGAAGTCGGCCGTTATGAGCTGGTATGAGCCGGTATGAGACAGTGGCGGTGCTGGCATCACCCGAGAGGACCGTGAATTCGATGACGGAATTGCGCCGTGTCGTCGCAGGCGGTGTCACCTGGTCGGCGTTGACCGCTGCTGCGCTCGCCGGATCGCCCGTGGCGCCGGCCGACCCCGCCGTCCCGCCCCCGCCTCCGCCGCCGACGACGGTTATTCCGGCTCCGCCCCCGCCGCCGTTGGTGTCCAACAATCCGATGACGCCCCGCCAACTCCCGGTGCCCCCCGCGGCACCGGCGCCCGCGCCTGTACCCGGACAGCCCCCCGTCCCCGGCCCCCCGGCCCCGCCCCCGCCGCCCGGTGCTCCAGCTCCGCCTGCGGCCATGCAGCCATCGGTACCGGATGTCGTGCCGCCGCCGGGTGGCAGCGGTGGTGTCCTGGGATCCATCGTCGACCTGTGGAAGCAGGCACAGAACCCGTTCGCCGGCCCGGCCGCGTTGCCAGCGGGACCGATCGGCGGGGCGGCGCCTCCCGGGCCGGACGGCTCGGGGCCGCCCGGCGCGATTCCGGCCCCCAGTTCCAGCGGGTATCTGCCCGGCACCCCGCCGGTCGCCGCGGCCCCACCGCCGCCCGGCGACGGCGGAGCCGGAGCCTCGGCCGCCCGACCGCCGCTGCCGCCCGGCTACTACTCCCTGGACGGACCGCCGCCGCCATGGCTGGTGGAGCCGGCGGCGCCGGTACCTGCCCCGGCTCCGGGGCCCGCGCCGGCGGCCTAGTTACCGCCCGGACGGCAGCTCAGTTCGGAAGCCGCCCCACCGGAATGATGTAGAGCGGTATCTCCGCGCTCGACAGTCCGAGCGCGTCGGCGACCCCGGCGTCGTCGAAGGCCCCGATCGGCACTGCCCCGAGGCCCATCGCCGCGGCTGCCAGCAGCAGGTTCTGGGCGGCGTGGCCGGCCTCCATCCACATGTAGCGGATCCCCCGGTCGGCGTACTTGCCGGTGATCCGGGCCGGCACCCCGGTGATGATGACGATGGCGTAGGCCGGCACCGCCGGCGAACCCGCGATCACCTCGGTGACAGCACCCTTGGCCTTCGGGTCGGCGCGCACCTCCACCGACGCGCTCGCGGGTACGTAGCGCAGCACCTCCTGCGGGGTCACCACATAGGTTTCCAGGGGGTACAGCGCGCCCGCCGAGGGGACGGTGCGTGCACCCGACGGCGCCGAGACCCCCTGAGCCGACCACAGCAGCGCCGCCAACTGCCGGTCGGTGAGCGGTTCACCGGTCACGTCGCGGACCGACCCGCGCCTACCGATCGCGTCGAGCAACTCCGCCTCACCCAGTTCGTCGGCGGGGCCCAGGAAGCGCACCCCGTCATGCGCCCATGGTGGCGGCTCAGCGGTGGGCGCCGCCGACTCGGCAACCGGCGCAGGTGCGTCCCGGTTCGCGCAACCGCCCGCGACCAGCAGCACCGCCGCGCACGCCACCGCGATACCGCGTCTGCGTCGCCTCATGAATCCATTAGGCCACCCTGCGGGCCATCGGCGCCATCGGCGCCATCGGCGACTGGTTGCCGGGTCCGCGTCCTGCACGGACTATGGGGTGAGCGCAGAGGTGAGCGACGGGAAAGGAGGCCCCCATGGCCCGAGCACGTCGCCGCACCGACGGCTGGATCGCCACGGCCCTGGCGGTTGGCGCGTGCGCCGGCCTGACCGGGCTGATCGCGATTCGAGCCGCCGAGAGCGGTAAGGCGTCGCCGGAGGAACCCAAGCGGGCCGAATTGGACTCCTACGCCGAACAACTCACCGAGGAGGCGGCCCGGCTGCAGGCCTACCGGCGGGAACTGCGTCGGGTTGCCGCCGAACTGGCCCGCGGTCAAGACGTCGCCCCGGAGGTCGTCGCCCGCATCGCCGAGGAGACCCGGCCGCCCGGGTCGACCGAGCCCCCGACCCGCCTCGACCGCGACACGTCGACCTACAGCAGCTGATGATGCGCAGGGCGCAGCGACGGTCCCGGGCCATGGGCAGCGATCTGCACGTGATTGTCTGGGCGCGCGGTTCTGCCGCAGAACGGCTCGCCGACCTCGCCGTCCTGCGGGTCGACCTGCTCGAGAGCTGCTGGTCCCGGTTTCGGGCGGACAGTGAACTCAACCGACTCAACGCCCGCGCTGGTTGCGGTGAGGTAGCGGTGAGCGAGGATCTTCGCCGCCTCGTCATCGCGTTGGTGGACGCCTACACCTGGAGCGGGGGAGATGTCGACGCCTCAGTGCTCGGCGCCATGCTGGCGCTGGGGTACCGGGAGGACTTCGCGGCTTCCTCGGTGGCGATGTCGCTACCCGCCATCACTTCACCGCCTCCGGCGCCGGGAATGGCATACGTGCGCATCGGTGAGCGCACGGTGAGACTGCCCGGCGGGGTGGGCCTGGACCCCGGCGCGGTGGGCAAGGGGCTGGCCGGGGACATGGTGACCGCCGAGATCCACGGCGCCGGAGCCGATGCGGTACTGGTCGGCATCGGCGGTGACGTGGTGACCCGCGGGGTGCCACCTGATGCCGGATCGTGGCGAGTGGCGATGCGCGACGACCGGTTCGATGAGCG
Source organism: Mycobacterium sp. (assembly GCF_044370595.1). Classification (GTDB taxonomy): domain Bacteria; phylum Actinomycetota; class Actinomycetes; order Mycobacteriales; family Mycobacteriaceae; genus Mycobacterium. Next base: position 16,989 of record NZ_JBILVF010000033.1, on the reverse strand, counting down.
CACCGAGTGCCGCGTGCTGGATCTCTCCGGCCGGCAGCGCGCGGTGGCGACCTCGTCGACGCTGCGGCGGCGCTGGGCTGGCGGCCATCATCTGCTGCAGCCGCGCACCGGCCGGCCAGCCGGCTCGGACACCGTGCAGGCCACTGTCGTGGCGGACTGCGGGTGGCGCGCCGAGGCGGCCGCCACGGTCGGCGTGGTCCGCGGGGCGGCGAGCACACAGTGGCTCATCGACCGGGGCTGCACGCCGTATCTGCTGGGCGCCCGCGATGAGTGAGGCACTCGCCGGGATGTCATGGACGTGGGTGTTGATCCGGTCGACCGGCATCACCGCCTGGTTCACCCTGACGGCGGTGGTGGTCTGGGGACTGGTTGCGGCGGCGCGACGGTCCGGTGGCGCACCGGCCCCGCGGGCGGCGGCGCTGCACCGGCGGCTGGTCGCCGTGGCCTTGAGCCTGCTGCTGGCGCATATGGGTCTGCTGCTCATCGACACCTACGAGCCGTTCACCGTGGTGCAGATACTGGTTCCGTTCACCGCGTCCTGGCGGACGTTGGCCGTGGCGTTGGGGACCATCGCCTTCTGGTTGATCCTGCCGGTCTGGCTGGTGGTCAGGCTGCGCGGGCGCAGCCGCCGGTGGTTCCCCGCCGCGCACCTGTGTGCCTATGCCGCTTGGCCGTTGGCGACAGGCCACTATGTACTGGCCGGCACCGACGCGCTCACTGCATGGTCGCTGGCGATCCTCATCGGCGGTACCGCCGCGGTGGTGATCGCGCTGCTGCTCCGGGCGCGGACGTCAGCCCGGGCAGGTTCCCGGGCAGGTTCCCGGGTGGCTTCTCGGGTAGGTTGACGCGATGGCGCCCCGGCAACTCCCCGACCCACCCGCCGGCGCCGGGGACGTCAGCGACTGGGTGCAGCGCAATCTCGGAGACCTCTGTGCCGCACCGGATTCAGCCGACTCGCCGCTGCCAGCCGCAGTGCCGATGCGCGGCGGTCAGACCGCGGCCGACGCGGCACTGCAGACCTACGATGTGGCCGGCTACGCCCGCCGCCGCAACAACGTCTGGCCGCCGGGCAGGCGAGGCTCCTCGAGGTTGTCGCCCTATATCCGGCACGGACTGCTGAGTCTGCAGGAAGTCTGGGATCACGTGTCCGGCGGCCCGCCTGAGGATGTGGCGAAGTTCCGCGACGAACTGCTGTGGCAGGAATATGCGCGACATCTCTACGCGCGCATGGGAACAGCGACCAGCCGCTCGCTGCGGTTCAGTGTCCCCGAGCACACCGGGATCCCCGAGCACGGCGGCAATCCGTGGATGTCGCAGGCGCTGTGCCTGCAGTCCACCTGGTCGGAGTTGGTGGGCACCGGGTGGCTGACCAACCAGACCCGCATGTGGCTGGCCTCGCACTGGGGGGTGCGGGCCGCGTCGGGCTGGCGCGATGGTGAGGACCTGATGTACCGGTATCTGCTGGACGGTTCCCGCGCCGCCAACCGGTTGGGGTGGCAGTGGACCGTCGGCGCGCTCACCGGCAAGGCCTACGGGTTCTCCCGCTGGCAGGTGGAGAAGCGGGCACCGGGACTGTGCGGCAGTTGCCCTTTGGACACGCAGTGTCCGATCACCGGCTGGCCGGCCACCCAGGAACGCGATCCCCGGCCGATGACCGACCCGCGGCTGCGCCGTGACGACGACCCGCAGGCCACCGCCGGACCGTCGGCCCCCCGGCTGTCCGGCGACCCCGAGGCCGTCTGGATCACCGCCGAGAGCCTGAGCGACCGAGATCCGGCGCTGACGGCACACCCGGATCTGCCGGTGGTCTTCGTTTTCGACGAACCGCTGCTGAGCCGCCTGCAGCTGTCGGTGAACCGGCTGGTGTTCCTGGCCGAATCCCTGGCCGATCTCGCGCAGCGCCGCCAGGTCCACCTGTGGCGCGGCGACCCGGTGGCGGTGCTGCACGGCCGCCGGTTGGCGGCGACGTTCGCCCCGGTGCCGGGCTTTCGGTCCCGCGCCGCCCGCCTCGACGTGGTGGCCCTGCACCCCTGGCCGTGGCTGCAACGGCCGGGCACGGGCCCGGTCACCTCCTATACCGCGTGGCGGCGCGCGCGCCGATAAGTTGGCCCGATGACCACCACCGGAACCCCGGCCGCCGAAACGACCGCCCAACGGTTCGGGCGGATCGTGCTCGGAGCCGCGATGATCTTCGCCGGTGTCGGCCACCTGACCTTCGCCCGGCAGGAGTTCACCGCCCAGGTACCGCCCTGGCTGCCGGTGCCGGCCGACGTCACGGTGCTGGCGTCCGGCGTGGTCGAGATCGCCCTGGGTGCCGCGATGATCCTGTTGACGAACCGACGCGCTGTCGTCGGCCTGCTGTTGGCGGTGTTCTTCGTGGTGATCTTCCCGGGCAACATCGCCCAGTGGCTGCACCATCGAGATGCGTTCGGCCTCAACAGTGATCGCGCGCGTCTGGTTCGGCTGTTCTTCCAACCGGTGCTCATCGCCTGGGCGCTGTGGTGCACCGGGGCGTGGCGGCTGGTGCGCAGACGGGACCGATAACCGGACCACAGACGCCGGACCACAGACGCCGGACCACAGACGCCGGACCACAGACGTCGGACCACAGACGCCGGACCACAGACGATAGTGTCCCCACCATGGCCGCAACCGAATTCGACACCGTCATCGCCGGCGGTCGGGTGATCGACCCGGAGAGCGGCTTGGACGCGGTGCGTTCGGTCGGCATCCGCGGCGGCACCATCGCGGCGATCTCCGATGCGGACCTGTCCGCCGAGCAGGTCCTCGACGCCCGCGGACTGGTCGTGACGCCAGGATTCATCGATCTGCACTGCCACACCCAGTCGCTGCCCGGCGACCGGATCCAGGCCTTCGACGGGGTCACCACGGCGCTGGAACTCGAGTCCGGAATCCTGCCCGTCGCGCGCTGGTATGACGAGCAGGCCCGCGCCGGGCGGGCGCTGAACTACGGGGCGTCGGCGTCGTGGACGTTCGCCCGGATCGCCGAGTTGAACCCCCAGGTGGGTGAGCCGGAGCCCAGCCTCACCTATTTCCAAGCGGCATATCGGTATTCGAACTGGCAGCACGATGTGTCGACGCGGGAGCAGACCGAGCGGATCATCGCCCGGCTGGACGGGGGCCTGGCTGAGGGTGCGCTGGGCATTGGCATCAACAACGGCTATGTCCCGGGCGCGGGTGTGCAGGAGTTGTCCTTGGTGGCCGAGCTGGCCGCCCGACACGACGTGCCGACCTTCACCCACATTCAGTTCATGTCCAACATCGACCCGCAGAGTTCCCAGGAGGCCTATCTGCGGCTGATCGCCTATGCCGCGACCACCGGGGCGCATATGCATATCTGCCACCTCAACAGCACCAGCTTGCGCGACATCGAGAGGTGCGCCCAGTTGATCTCGGTGGCCCAGCAACACGGCCTGAAGATCACTGTGGAGGCCTACCCGTACGGGGCGGCCTCCACCGTGGTGGGTGCGGCTTTCCTGGCCCATCCCTGCTACTGCGAGCGGACCGGTTCTACCTGGTCGGACATCGTGCTCAACGCCACCGGCAAGCCGGTGCGCGACGAAGCCGAACTACGGCAGGTCCAAAAAGACGAGCCTGGTCAGCCCATCGTCTGGCACTTCCTGTCCCCGGAGACCGACCCGGAGGACCAGCGGCTGCTCGACCTGTCGGTGCTCTATCCCGGTGGCGCGATCGCCTCCGACGCCATGCCGTGGGAGCGGCCCGGCCATGTCCTGGTCGACGGTGACGTGTGGCCGCTGCCGGGCGATGCAGTGGCGCATCCGCGAAGCGCCGCCACCTTCGCCCGGTTCTTCGCGCAGTACGTCACCCGGCGGCGGCTCATCGCCCTGCCGGACGCGGTCGCGAAATGCACCCTGATACCTGCGCAGATCCTGGCCACTGCCTCGGCGGCGATGAGCCGGAAGGGCCGCCTGCAGGTCGGCGCCGACGCCGACGTCACGGTGTTCAACCTCGCGGCGTTCCAGGATCAGGCGACCTTCACCGAGCCGACGCACCCGTCGGTGGGGGTTCTGCATCTGCTGGTGGGCGGGACCGCGCTGATCCGGGACGGGATCCTGGACACCGCGGCGCGCCCCGGCAGCCCGGTACGCGCAACAGTGGGCCCGCGGCGCTGACCCGGTCGGCGACGGCGCGTACGACGTGTGGTCGCGCCCTCCGTAGCATGGTCTGATCCTGACCGGCCCTAGGAGTATTCGGGCACCAACGACCCGAGGGGATCAACGATGGCGCACAGCGACACGGCCGTGACCGGCACCTCGCCACTGCTGGGTGAGCACCAAGCGTTGGGCGCGTCTTTCACGGACTTCGCCGGTTGGCAGATGCCGTTGAAGTACTCCAGCGAACTGGCCGAGCACCATGCCGTGCGTAACGCCGTGGGTCTGTTCGATCTGTCCCATATGGGGGAGATCGACGTCAGCGGCGCGGACGCCGCAGCACTGCTGGACTACGCCCTCGTCGGCGAGTTGTCCAAAGTTGCTGTTGGCAAGGCGAAGTACTCGCTCATCTGTGACTCCGAGGGCGGGGTCATCGACGACCTGGTGATCTACCGGCTCGCCGAGGACCACTTCCTGGTGGTCGCCAACGCGGCCAACCACCAGGTGGTCCACCAGCAGATCAGCAGCCGCGCAGCCGATTTCGACGTCACCGTTGCCGACAAGTCGGCCCAGACGGCACTGATCGCCGTGCAGGGACCCAAGTCGCAGGACGTGGTGAGCTCCCTGGTTGCCGAGGATCACAGACGGTTGGTCGCCGATCTGAAGTACTACGCCAGCACTCCGGCGGTGGTGGCCGGTATCGACGTGCTTCTGGCACGCACCGGCTACACCGGCGAGGACGGCTTCGAGTTGTACGTGCCCAACGAGCAGGCCGCCCGGTTGTGGAGCGAACTGCTCGACGCCGCCACCAAGCACGGCGGCTGCGCAGCAGGCCTGGCCTGCCGCGACACACTGCGGCTGGAGGCGGGGATGGCGCTCTACGGCCACGAACTGACCATGGACATCAACCCGTACGAGGCGGGGCTGGGGAAGGTCGTCCGTCTGCACCGCGGAAACGACCGCGGGTTCGTCGGCCGCGAGGCGTTGCAGTCACTGTCCGCGCAGCCCGTCAGCCGGGTGCTGGTCGGCTTACGCGGCGAGGGCCGTCGAGCAGCGCGGGCGGACTACCCGGTGTGTGACGCGGCCGGGGAGACGGTCGTGGGTACCGTCACCTCCGGTGCGCTGTCGCCGACGCTCGGATATCCGATCGCGTTGGCCTACGTCGATGCGGCCCTGGCCGAGCCCGGAACCGAACTGACCGTCGATGTGCGCGGCCGCAAAGAGCCGTTCGTCGTTGTCCAGTCGCCGTTCTACCGGCGCGGTGACTGAGCTTTCCCGGAACGCCAACTGCGGTACCCGCGGTGCGCCGCGAACGCCCCGATGACGGCGGTGATGCACCACACGGCCGCCGCGGCGTAGGCCAGTGGCGAGTTGAGGTCGGAGATCGACGCTCCCAGCGCGGTGTAGACGAAAGCCCGCGGCATCGAACCGATGAAAGCCCCGGCTGCCATCTGCCACAACGGCATTCCAAACGCCCCGAAGGCATAGGAGGCCAACGCATCGGAGATGCCGGGCACGAAACGCTGACCCACCACCGCCCACAATCCGCGCCGTTTGATCTGGTCGTCGATGCGCACCGACCACTCCGCCCCGATCAGCACACGGGCGCTGTCCCGGCCGGCCCGCCGGCCCACCAGCGCGGCGACCATCGCCGTCGTCACCGTCGAACACAGGGTGACCACCGTGCCTAGCACCGGACCGAACAGAAAACCGCTGCCCGCTGCCAGCAGGGGCCCGGGAACGAAGATCGACGCCAGCAGCGCCGCAACCGGAATGTAGACCAGCGGCGCGACCGGCCCGGCCGCGGCCACCGCGCCGCGAACCGCCTCGACGTCGATCACCCGGCGGACAGCGACCAGATAGAACATCGTCAACAGGACGGCCGCGAACACCGCCAGACGCAGCATGTGCCTGCGCCGCCCAGACGGCGGCGCACCGGTGTCGGGGGTCACCGGCACCTCGCCGGGCCCGGGTGACCGAAGCGGTTCGGGGGCATGGCGGAGCGCCTCCTGACGGTGACCACGCGGTCCCGCGAGGATACCGCAGCGCCTCTGTCAAGGGGACCGCCCGACGGCGTTGTTAGCGTGGGGTATGTCGATGGACCAACCGGTGACCGACACCGTCTTGCAGACCGGTTCGGACATCGTCATCGTCGACGACGTCGTGGTCAAAACCCATCCCGCCGGCACCGACCCGGTGGCCCTGGCGGCCCGGCTCCGGACCGCGGCGCGGCTGGGCCGAGACGGCGGCCCGCTGCTGACGCCGCTGAGTTCAGAACCGCTGCCCGGCCCGGGGCAGCGGTGGCGCTCCCGCTGGCCCCGGCTGGAGATGGTCGGGCAGGACTGGCCGAACTTCCCCTGGGCCCCCGCCGGTGCGCTGCTGGCCAGATTGCACCGATCCCCGATCGGCCCCGATCCGCTGCCCGCCCATCGGGGGGTCGAACGGATCCGGGCTGCGCTGCAGACACTGCCCGCCGACGCACCGTCGATCATCCGGCGGGCAGCCGCAACGCTGCCGCCGCGATGCTGGCAGGCCGCGCCGGAGGGTCGGCCGGTCACCCTGGTGCACGGCGACTTCCACCTGGGTCAGCTCGGCCGCACCACAGCCGGGGTGTGGCAGCTGATCGACATCGACGACATGGGAATCGGCGACCCCGCCTGGGATCTCGGCCGCATCGGCGGGTTATGGGCGGCCGGCCTGATGCCGGATCCCGACTGGGAAGCCTTCATCGACGGCTATCGGGCGGCGCTGGGCCCGGCGGTGCCGGCCGGCGGGGACCCCTGGGACGTGCTGGAGCCCTTGGCGCGCGCGGCGGTGGTACACGCCGCGGCGGTGGGTGCCCGGTATCGACCCGACGAATCCCAGGCCGAGTTACTGGCCGCCTGCGCGCGGATAGCAGGCTGAGCCGTCGGCTAACTGGAGAAGAACAACCGGCCGAAGCCACCCTTGCGATAGTGCTTGCCCCGATGGTTGCCCCACGCCGGACCGTAGGCCTGCGCAGGATGCGGCTGCTGCGGTAAAGGCGGGGGCAGGGGCGGAGGCACTGCGGCGAACCGGTTCTCCAACTGGGTCAGCGCCTCCAGCTCGCCGAAGTCCAGGAAGATCCCGCGGCACTTGTCGCACTGCTCAAGGTGTACCCCGTTGCGCTCGTAGGAGTGCATGACCCCGGCGCACTTCGGGCACAGCAACAGGTTGCCAGGCAGAGGTGAGTCCATGACCGACTCTAACCCGCCCCGAGGCGGAGTCCGGCAGGTGCCGATCTCAAACCCCATCTGATGTTCGGTTGTCTGCTGGCCTTCTACATCGGCTCGATGATTTACGTGATTGCCGCGATGGACAACCCGTTCTCCGGATCCGACCGGGTCCGCCCCGAAGCGATCGAGGAGCTTCTCAAAAGTCTGCAGATGATGCGCCAGCCGGCCGGCTGTCTCAGGGGAAGCGGACGTCCAGTGTCGCCAGGCCGAAGATCTTGCGGCCGTCGGATTTGGCGGCGACCAGGACGACGCCGGTGCGGGTTTCGGGGTCCAGCGATTTGATCTTGCCGCTGAACTCGATGTCGGCGCCCTCGGCGGCTGACACGACCGCCGGTGCCGACAGTCGCACCCCATAGCGAGTCACCGCACCGGGATCACCCGACCACGCCGAGACGAATCCGGCCCCCAAACCCATGGTGAGCATTCCGTGCGCGATCACGTCGGGCAACCCGGCGAGTTTGGCGATGTCCTCATCCCAGTGAATCGGGTTGGCGTCACCGGCCACACCGGCGTAGTTGACCAGATCGCCGCGGGACAGTCGGGTGTGGTGTGGGGGGAGTTCGTCGCCGACCTTCACCTCATCGAAGGGTGGTGTGCCCGGCGTGCGAGAGGTGTCCGCGGCAATCCGGACCTCGCCCTCGGGCCGCACCGTCTTCTGGTAGACGGCGTCGGATCCGTCGATGCTCATGATGTCGACGTCGTGCATCATCGCCTTCTGCACGGCTGCTTTGACCGCTGGGTTGATGTCCTCGCCGGTGACACCGACGACGGTGGTGTGCAGGGTGTGCACCCGCATCCCGGCGGCGTCGGTGAAGGTGTTGGTCACCGTGATCAGATCACGGCCGGCGATTCGGCGCACCGACGTCAGTTCGACGTCGATCTTCAACTCATCCCCGGCGACGATCGGGCGGTGTTGTTCGAAGACCTCTTCGGTCTGCACATAGGTGTCGTAACCGACGACCACCGACTCGAACATGCGGCGGTTGCAGGACATCCCCGGCGTCGAGGTGAACGTCAACGGCGCCACCAGATTCGAGTACCCCAGTTCGGCGGCGGCGTTGAGGTCCCAGTGAGCGGGGTGGTAATCCTGCACCGCCCGCGCGTATTCGCGGACCTTCTCGCGGCCGACGAGGTAGGTGCCATCCATCTGGTAGTAGTGACCGACCCGGGATTCGAGCGCCGGGGTGTCGGATGCTGCAGTCATGGTTTCGCCCACTGTTCTATCGAGAGGGCCGTCCAGGCCGCCCACAGCACACTAACGGGTGTACCGCGCAGGTATCACGGCGACGCCCTCGGCCACCGGTAAACACAAGACAGTTAACACAGACGGTCGGATGGTGGTGTCGCCCATATGGCGCAAGCCCGCGAGAAGATCAAGGTCAGCAAAGAGGAGTCGGTGATGCTCAAGTGGAGGCTGCTGCTCACCACCGTGCCGGTCGTGGCGGCCGTGCCGGCGCTGAAAGACGTGTCTCGCGGATCGGAGTTATCTCCCGCTACGGGGGTTCCTGGCCACCGGCTACGCGCCAACCACCGGCTAAGAACTAAGCAGTTCGCCGCTCAGCCGCTGACGGGTTAGACGCCGCCCCGGGTGCGGTAGAAAAGTCTCAGGCGGGGAAGACATGCGGGAAAGACATCCGGAGGGAGCTCGGCCATGCAATCAGTCAAGGGGACCAACGTCCTGATCACCGGCGCGGCGATGGGACTGGGGAAGCTGTTCGCCACCAACGCCGTCAAGGAGGGCGCCGAGACGGTGGTTCTCTGGGACGCCAATGAGGCCGCGTTGAAAGAGACCGCCGCCGAACTGGAATCAGCGGGCGGCACAATCCAGTACGACGTCGTCGACGTGACCTCCCAGGATCGGGTGACCGAGGCCGCCGACCGGGTCCGCGCCGAGGTCGGCACCATTCACGTGCTGTTCAACAACGCCGGAATCGTGCGCGGCAATGACTACTTCTGGGAGAACGACCCGCGTGACTTCCTGCTCACCATGGAAGTGAACGCCATCGGCCCGATGCTGCTCACCCGCGAATTCCTGCCGTCGATGGTCTACTCCGGCAAGCCATGCCGTTTGGTCAACATCGCCTCCTCGGCCGGACTGAACGCCATCCCCAAGATGGCCGCCTACGCCGCCTCGAAGTGGGCCGCGGTCGGGTTTTCCGATTCGGTGCGCCTGGAGTTGGAGCAGGCCGGTCACGACCACGTCAAGGTCACCACGGTCTGCCCGACCTACATCAACACCGGCATGTTCGACGGCGCCAAGGGCATCCTGTTCACCCCGATGCTCAAGCAGGAGGACGTGGTGGCGCAGACATGGTCGGCGATGCTGGCCGGTCGGCCGTTCGTCGTGATGCCGTGGACGTCGAGGATGAACAAGGTGCTCACCGGTGTGCTTCCGGTGCGACTGCGCGACCTGTATCTGCGCCGGGTCGGGGTGTACAACTCGATGGACGAGTTCCACGGCCACTAGGCAGGCGGGTGTTCGTCAAGCGCAATCCCGCTGCACCACAGGGCTTTTTCTCCTGCGAAGCTGCCGGTCTGCGCTGGCTCGGCGAGGTGACCGGGGGAGTGCCGTGCGTCCGGGTGCTCGACGTCGACGAGACCAGCCTGACGCTGCAGCGGCTGACTACCGGAGCGCCGACACCCGAGGCGGCGCTGCAGTTCGGCCGACGGCTGGCCATCACCCACGACGCCGGCGCGGCGGGCTTCGGTGCACCGCCGGCCGGATGGACGGGGCCGGGATTTTTCGGGCCCCTGCACCGTCCGCTGCCGATGAGCCTGACCCCGCATGACAGCTGGGGCGAGTTCTATGCCCGGGAACGCCTCACGCCGATGCTCGGGGAGGCCTTCCCCTTCCTCGATGATCACGCCCGCCGCCTGATCGCCGAAGTCATCGCCCGCTGCCGCGCCGGCGACTTCGACGACGACGACCATCCGGTCCGGCTGCACGGAGATCTGTGGAGTGGCAACGTCCTGTGGACACCCGACGGTGTCGTGCTGATCGACCCGGCCGCTCACGGCGGTCACCGCGAGACCGACCTGGCCATGCTGGCGCTGTTCGGCTGCGCCGAGCTTGAGACGGTCTACCGCGGGTATCAGAGCGTGCATCCGCTGCGGGCGCATTGGCGGGAGCGCGTCGCGCTGCATCAGCTGTACCCGCTGCTGGCCCACGTTGCGCTGTTCGGCGCCGGATACGCCGGCCAGACCGCGGCGGCCGCCCGAGCGGCACTGACCTGCAGTGTGCGCGATCAGGATTGATCGCCGCGCGCAATGGGTATGCCGGGCCAATGGTGACACGTGCGGATCTCAATAGCCACTGGCGGGCCCGGGGCATCGACCCGGACCGATGCTTCTACACCGGATGGCCATTGGGCGGGATCTTCGAGGTCGGCCACCTGACCCCGAGGGTCCTCGGTGGTACTGATGATCCAGACAACCTCGTCCCGTGTCTGCGCGCAGCCAAGCTGGCCAAGATGCACCGCACAGCCGAGGAGTTCCTGACCTTCCTCGATGCGGGCGAGCCGGATCTTCCGATAGCCGTCTGAAGGGCCGTAGCCCCGAACATTCGTTGCTCGTGAGGCTGCTGTGACGGGTGCGTCGTTAGTCCGCGGTCGGCTGGCCGGAAATTTGCCCGAAGCGGCCGCTGCCGCACTATTTTCTGGGAGTGATTTCCTCAGTTGCCGGCGTCCTCGGGCGGGGGATCGCCCCCCTGGCAGTGGTCGCCCTGGCGGGCGCGGGAGTGCTTGCCGAACCCATCCAGTCCGTTGCAGCCCCGGCCATCCGCCTGGTCGAGGGATCCAACCCGCTGGCGGGCAGGCCGTTCTACGTCGACCCGATCTCCTCGGCCATGCTCGCCGCGAACAACGCCAACCCGCCGGTCTCCGAGTTGACGACCATCGCCAACACCCCGGCGTCGTTCTGGCTCGATGAGGCGTTTCCCGCCGGCCGGGTGACCAGCACGGTGTCGCGGTTCGCCGGGGCGGCCCAAGCCGCCGGAGCGATGCCGGTTTTCACGCTGTACGCCATCCCGCACCGCGACTGCTATAGCTACGCGGCGGGTGGCTTCGGCACGGCGACCGGCTACACACAGTGGATCGATGCGGTCGCCGCCGGTCTGGGATCACTGCCGGCCGCGATCATCCTGGAACCGGACGCGCTGGCGATGGCCGACTGCCTGTCCCCCGATCAGCAGCAGGAACGGATCGGCCTGATCCGCTACGCCGTCGACGCGCTGACCGCCAACCCGGCCGCGGTGGTCTACGTCGATGCCGGGCACTCCCGGTGGGTGAGCGCGGAGGTGATGGCGGGCCGGCTCAACGAGGCCGGGGTGTCCCGGGCGCGGGGGTTCAGCCTCAACACCGCGAACTTCTACACCACCGAGGAGCAAATCGGTTACGGCGAAGCGATTTCCGGGATGACCAACGGGGCGCACTACGTCATCGACACCTCCCGCAACGGCGTCGGCCCGGCTGTCGGCGTCGCGTTGGACTGGTGCAACCCGCCGGGGCGGGCGATGGGCGTCGCGCCGACCACGGCGACCGCCGGTGCCCACGCCGACGCCTACCTATGGGTCAAACGGCCGGGCGAATCCGATGGGTCCTGTGAGCCCGGCGAACCCCCGGCCGGGCGGTTCGTCAACGAGTACGCCATCGAACTTGTCCGCAACGTTGGTTGATCGGCCGGCGACGTACGGCACGATGTAGACGTGTCCGGATCACTGCTCGCCCCATTGGAGTCGCTGCGCGAGGCCCTGGGCCAGGTGCGGATTCCGCTACCCGCCGCCGGCGCGGATGCCGCGCGGACCATGGCGGGGAACTTCACCAACCAACTCGACGACTACATCCTGCCCAGGCTGCGGGACGCCGACGCGCCACTGCTTGCTGTCGTGGGCGGATCTACCGGTAGCGGGAAGTCCACCCTGGTCAACCGGCTCGTCGGCACGCCGGTGACCACCCCGGGCGTGCTGCGTCCCACCACCCGGCACCCGGTGCTGGCGCATAACCCGGCCGACGCGGACTGGTTCGCCTCCGACCACATCCTGCCGCGTCTGCCGCGCATCACCGGAAGCAACGCGGCGGGCCGGCCCTCGCTGGGGGGAACCGAAGACGTCTTCGGCCTGCGCCTGGTCGCCATCGACACCGTTCCAGCCGGGATGGGTCTGCTCGACGCCCCCGACCTGGACTCGGTGTCGCAGACCAACCGCGATATGGCCGGCATGCTGATGGCCGCCGCCGACCTGTGGTTTTTCGTCACCACCGCATCCCGCTACGCCGACGCGGTGCCGTGGGCGGCGTTGCGGGCGGCGGTCGACCGCAACGCCGCGGTGGTCATTGTGCTCAACCGGGTGCCCCCCGAGGCGATGACCGAGGTGACCGCGCATGTGCGGCAGATGCTGGCCGAGGAACGCCTCGCCAACGCACCGCTCTTCGTCATTCCCGAATCGCCGTTGGTGGACGGCATGCTGCCCGCCGACCGCACCGCGGAGATGCAGACCTGGCTGAACAACCTTGTCGACGACGCCGCGCTGCGCGCGGCTGTGGCCCGCCGGACCGTCGACGGTGCGGTCGGACATATCGTCGCCGACATGCCGGCCATCACCGATGCCGTCGCCGAGCAACTCTCCACCGGCGACCGGCTGCGCGCCGCCGTCGACCAGTCTTATGCCCAGGCGGTAGCCGGGTTGGAGCAGATCTCCTCGGACGGCTCGCTGATGCGTGGCGAGGTGCTGGCGCGCTGGCAGGAGTTCGTCGGTACCGGGCAGTTGCTCAAGCGACTCGAGGAAGGCGTCGGACGGCTGCGCGACCGCCTCAGCGCCGCGGTCCGCGGTGAACCCGCCCCACCCGAACGGGTCACGGAGGCAATCGAATCCGGCCTGGCCAGCGTGCTGATTGACTCGGCCAACGAGGCCGCCCGGCGGGCCGACCTCGCTTGGCGCGAGAACGACGCCGGCCGGGCCCTACTGGCGGGTTCGGACCTGGCCCGGGCCTCCAGCGACTTCGGCGATCAGGCCGCGGGGTTGGTGCGGGCCTGGCAGGACGATCTGCTCGACTTGATCCGCACCGAGGGGGCCGACAAGCGGCAGACCGCCCGGGCGATGGCATACGGAGTCAATGCCGTGACGCTGGCGCTCATGGTGGCGGTGTTTTCGACCACCGGCGGACTGACCGGAGCCGAGATCGGGATCGCCGGCGCCTCCACGGTCGTCGCGCAGAAACTGCTCGAAGCTGTGTTCGGTGAAGACGGCGTACGGCGAATGTCCAAGGCCGCCATGGACAAACTGAAAGAACGGGTCACCGAGTTGATGGCGGGGGAGAAAGACCGGTTCTTGTCGCGGCTGGACGCCCTCGACCTCGATCCGGAACTGCCGGCCCGGCTCTCGGCGGTGAACCTGCAGGTGCAGCAGGCCCGCGACGCCGAGGATGCCGAAGCGGTGCTGCCGGCCAGTCCGCCGGTGCCTGGGGAGGAGGCGGCAGCGCCGCGACGGAAATGGCGGGAAAGCCTGCGGGATTGGTGGAACGGCTGATGATGAAGGATCTGCTGGCGCGGCTCAACCCGATGCGGACCGAGTCGGCGCCACTGGTCGACGGGGCCGCTCTGGACCGTCGGCTGGCCGGCCTGGCACAAGCCGCCGACCTCGGTGACGGTCGGCTGGCCCCGGCGTCGGTCACCGGCGCCCGCACGGTTGCCGAACGTGCGCAGGCCCGCCGCGGCCTGTCCGAACAGGTGACGGTGGTGGCGTTCGCCGGATCCACCGGTGCCGGCAAAAGCACCCTGTTCAACTCCATCGTCGGTGACGAGGTCGCCAAAGCCGGTGTGCTGCGGCCCACCACCTCCGAGCCGCTGGCGGCGATCTGGCAGGAGACCCCGGAAACCCTTGCGCTGCTTGAATGGTTGGGCGTCACCCGATGGCATGTCGCCGCCGACGGTGCCGCCGCGCTGGCCGACCTGGTGCTCATCGACCTTCCCGACCACGACTCCACCCAGTCCTCGCACCGCGCGCACGTGGACCACTTCGTCGAGCGTGTCGACCTGATGGTCTGGGTTCTGGACCCGCAGAAGTACGCCGACGCCCTCGTCCACGAGCAGTACCTACGCCGCTTCGCCCGCCACGACGACGTCACCGTCGTGGTGCTCAACCAGGTCGACCGGCTCACCGTCGCGGACGCCGAGGCCTGCCTGTCACACCTGAGGCGCCTGGTCGCCGAGGACGGCCTGTCCGACGCCGTTGTACTCGCCGCCTCCAACCGCAGCGGCGAAGGCCTCGAGGCGCTGGCCGACCGGATCCTGGCCGCGGTGGCCAGTCGCCGGACGGCGGTGGCCCGACTGGCCGCCGACGTCGCCACCGCCGCCGACGGTCTGGCGCGCGCCGCCGACGACCCCGGGACACCGATAGCCGGGGCCGGCGCGGGGGACCTCAACCGGCTGACCGACGCGCTGACCGAGGCGGCCGGCGCACCCGTGATCGAGGCGGCGATCGAGCGATCCAGTCAACGCAAGGCGGTGCAGGCGGTCGGGTGGCCGCCGCTGAAATGGCTGGCGCGGCTGCGCAAGGACCCCGTCGCCCAACTACGTCTCGACCGCCCGGGTGTCGATCCCCGACTGGTGCGCTCGTCGTTGCCGTCCAACGATCCGGTGGCCAAGGCGCGGGCCAACAGTGCGGTGCTGGACTACGTCGACACCGCCAGTGCCGGTGCGCCGCAGGCGTGGGTGCAGAGCACCCGGGCCGTTGCCGACCGCGCCTCGGCCGGCCTGACCGACCAGCTCGACCAGGCCGTCACCCGCGCACCGCTGGTGCCGCCCCGAAACCCGCGGTGGTGGAGCGTTTTCGGGGTGCTGCAGTGGCTGCTGTTCGCGCTCGCGGTAGCCGGTGGCCTGTGGCTGTTGGCGTTGGCGGTGTTGGCCTATCTGCAGTTCCACGTCGCGCAGGCCCCGACCGTGGAGGGGTTCCCGTTGCCGACGCTGATGCTGATCGTCGGTCTGCTCGGCGGGGTGGTGCTGGCCGCGATCGGCCGGATTCTCGCGCGGACCAGCGCCAGACGCGCGGCCCGAGCAGCGCGGGCCGCACTTCGGGCTGAGGTGGCTGTGGTCGCCGAACAGCAGATTGCCGCGCCGGTGGCCGCTGAACTGGCCACCGTGGAACAGTTCCGCGGCGCCTTGAACACCGCCCGGGCCGGCTGAGCCGTCTACAGCTCGAATACCTGGTTCATCCGGGGAACTGTTGCTTCCCAACCGAACTCGCGGCTCAGCCGGGTGCGCAGCGTGTCCGCAGGCTGCGGCTCACCGTGCACGACGAACACCCGCCGGGGTGGGCCGGTGAAACCGGAGGCCCAGCGGATGAGTTCATCGGCGTCGGCGTGTGCCGACAACATCGCCAGATCGGCCACCTCGGCGTTGATCGGAACCCACTCGCCGTGGATCCGGACGAACCGTTCCCCGGCGGCGATCGACGCCCCGCGGGTGCCCGGCACCTGATAGCCGGTGATCATGATGGTGTTCCGCGGATCCGGGGCGAATGCCTTGAGGTGGTGCAGAATTCGTCCGCCGGTGGCCATTCCGCTGGCCGACAGGATGATCTTGGGCTCGCGGCCGGCCGAGATCTTCATCGACTGTTCGGCGTCGCGGGTGTAAGTGGCCATCGCGCACATTCCGTCGTAGACGTGCGGTTCCAGCCGGTGATCGTCGCGGTAGCTGCCGAGTAGTTCGCTGGCGTTGATGGCCATCGGGCTGTCCAGGTACACCGGCACATCGGGCAGTTTCCCGGCGCCGCGAAGCTCCCACAGGTAGTAGAGCAGGGTCTGGGCCCGGCCCACGGCGAACGCCGGAATCACCACGGTGCCGCCGCGGTCCACGGTTCTGTCGATGACCTCGGCGAGTGTCTTGACGGGGTCGGTGTCCTCGTGCAGCCGGTCACCGTAGGTGGACTCCAACACCAGATAGTCGGCGGCGGCCACCGGCTCGGGATCGAGCATCACCGGATCGTCGTAGCGGCCCAGATCACCGGAGAAGACGATGCGCCGGCCCTGCCAGAGCAGATCCACCGTGGCGGCTCCGAGGATGTGGCCGGCGCGGCGGAAGGTGACTACCGGACCGCCCTCCCCCGGTGTGGCTGAGTCCCACAGGCTGAACTCCCGCCCGAACGGGTGAGTCCGGAACAACTCCATGGTCCGCACGGCGTCGTCGCTGTCGTAGAGCGGCAGGGCGGGGTGATGTTTGGAGGCCCGGTGTTTGTTGAGGAACGCTGCGTCGCGCTCCTGCAGGTAGGCGCTGTCGCGCAGGATGATCTCGGCCACCGCAGCGGTCGCCTTCGTCGACACGATCGGCCCGGAGAACCCCTCCCGTACCAGCCGCGGCAGATAACCGGTGTGGTCGAGGTGGGCATGGGTCACCACCACCGCGTCGATGCTGGAGGGTTCGACCGCCAGGGGTTGCCAGTTGAGCTCCCGGAGGTTCTTGACCCCCTGGAACAGCCCGCAGTCCACCAGGATTCGGCGACCGTCACACTCCAGCAGATGCTTGGAACCGGTGACGGTGCTCGCCGCGCCCAGACTGGACAGTGTCAGTTTCGCCGAAGTCAGTTTCGCCGAAGTCAGTTTCGCCGAAGTCAG
>NZ_JBILVF010000138.1:0-9238 GCF_044370595.1 Mycobacterium sp. | reverse complement strand
CCAGACCACCAACCCGAAAGCCGGCAGCCCACACGATCACCACTGACCAGATGCTCGCAACCACTATCCACAAATCAAACACCACACCCCACCACCAAGACGGGGCGACAACAGTCCATCCCCACCCGCAAGCAGGGAACAACAGGGCTTGTTGCCTCAAAGCCCAATAGTGTGTTCAGTGAATCCCCGCCGGCCCTCGATCACTCGATCCCCGAAACCAGCGACGTCTGTCATTGCACCAGAACCGGCGCCACTACAGCGCACAGCCCATCCAACGAATCGCTCACACACACCGAACCCCCACACTGTCGTGGGCGGGGCATGAGTCTCGTGGTGCTCCTTAGAAAGGAGGTGATCCAGCCGCACCTTCCGGTACGGCTACCTTGTTACGACTTCGTCCCAATCGCCGATCCCACCTTCGACCGCTCCCTCCCTCACGGGTTAGGCCACGGGCTTCGGGTGTTACCGACTTTCATGACGTGACGGGCGGTGTGTACAAGGCCCGGGAACGTATTCACCGCAGCGTTGCTGATCTGCGATTACTAGCGACTCCGACTTCACGGGGTCGAGTTGCAGACCCCGATCCGAACTGAGACCGGCTTTAACAAGGATTCGCTCCACCTCACGGCATCGCAGCCCTTTGTACCGGCCATTGTAGCATGTGTGAAGCCCTGGACATAAGGGGCATGATGACTTGACGTCATCCCCACCTTCCTCCGAGTTGACCCCGGCAGTCTCTCACGAGTCCCCACCATAACGTGCTGGCAACATGAGACAAGGGTTGCGCTCGTTGCGGGACTTAACCCAACATCTCACGACACGAGCTGACGACAGCCATGCACCACCTGCACACAGGCCACAAGGGAAACCACATCTCTGCAGTCGTCCTGTGCATGTCAAACCCAGGTAAGGTTCTTCGCGTTGCATCGAATTAATCCACATGCTCCGCCGCTTGTGCGGGCCCCCGTCAATTTCTTTGAGTTTTAGCCTTGCGGCCGTACTCCCCAGGCGGGGTACTTAATGCGTTAGCTACGGCACGGATCCCAAGGAAGGAAACCCACACCTAGTACCCACCGTTTACGGCGTGGACTACCAGGGTATCTAATCCTGTTCGCTCCCCACGCTTTCGCTCCTCAGCGTCAGTTACTGCCCAGAGACCCGCCTTCGCCACCGGTGTTCCTCCTGATATCTGCGCATTCCACCGCTACACCAGGAATTCCAGTCTCCCCTGCAGTACTCCAGTCTGCCCGTATCGCCCGCACGCTCACAGTTAAGCTGTGAAATTTCACGGACAACGCGACAAACCACCTACGAGCTCTTTACGCCCAGTAATTCCGGACAACGCTCGCACCCTACGTATTACCGCGGCTGCTGGCACGTAGTTGGCCGGTGCTTCTTCTGTAGGTACCGTCACTTGCGCTTCGTCCCTACTGAAAGAGGTTTACAACCCGAAGGCCGTCATCCCCCACGCGGCGTCGCTGCATCAGGCTTGCGCCCATTGTGCAATATTCCCCACTGCTGCCTCCCGTAGGAGTCTGGGCCGTATCTCAGTCCCAGTGTGGCCGGACACCCTCTCAGGCCGGCTACCCGTCGTCGCCTTGGTAGGCCATTACCCCACCAACAAGCTGATAGGCCGCGGGCCCATCCCACACCGCAAAAGCTTTCCACCACACACCGTGAAGCATGCGGTCCTATCCGGTATTAGACCCAGTTTCCCAGGCTTATCCCGAAGTGCAGGGCAGATCACCCACGTGTTACTCACCCGTTCGCCACTCGTGTACCCGAAGGCCTTACCGTTCGACTTGCATGTGTTAAGCACGCCGCCAGCGTTCGTCCTGAGCCAGAATCAAACTCTCCAAACAAAAACCCCGGGACAAAACCCAGCAGAATTCGAATCAGAACAAGCCTGACCAAGCAACCAGAAAAAATCTGGCAAAAAACATCACACCCCAACACGGGGGTACCAGAGTGCGACAAAAAACAAACAACAAACAAAAACCACCAAACACACTATTGAGTTCTCAAACAACACACCCGGCGTCTCCGGCCGCGCGAGGAACCCGCGGCGATTGCCGCGTGCTCGTCGGTACGGACAGTGGAACGCTTCATACTCCGAAAACATTCCCTGGAGATGCCGTCGCGATCAGCGGACGTACCGCGTCACAACGACTCCATTAAGTTACGTCAGGCGCGAACCCGAGTCAAATCCCCTGAGCAACATGGGACTTTGACCTTCGTCACACCCGGACTTACTGCGAGTTAACCCGCTCCACCCCCGCGATATTCCGCTTCCCTCGGCGCAGGACCAGCCAGCGGCCGTGCAGGAAGTGGGACGAAGCCGCGTTCCAGTCCTCGCTGTCGACACGGATGTTGTTGACCGACACCCCGCCCTCGGCGATCGTGCGCCGAGCGGCGCCTTTACTGGCAGAAAGTCCGGTTGCCACCAGCAGGTCGACGATGCCGTCCGGTCCACCAGGAGGCAGCTGCGCCACCGACGTCTCCTGCAGGGCAGCGGCCAGTGTCGGCGCGTCGAGCCGGTCGAGATCGCCGCGGCCGAACAGGGCCGCCGACGCGTGCTCAACAGCGTCTGTGGCAGTCGGACCATGCACCAGCGTGGTCAGCTCCCGAGCTAGGCGACGTTGCGCCAGGCGTTCGTGCGGCCGGGTCGCGGTGGCGTCCTCGAGTTCGGCCAACTCGTCGGCGGACAGGAAGGTGAACCAGCGCAGGTACCGGATGACGTCGGCGTCGGCGGTGTTGACGAAGTACTGATACCAGGAATAGGGGCTTGTCATTTCCGGGTCCAACCACAGGCTGCCGCCCCCGGTGGACTTCCCGAACTTGGTGCCGTCGGCTGCGGTGACCAGCGGGACGGTGAGCGCATGCACCGTGGCGCCGAGCCTCTGCCGGACCAGTCTGACGCCGGAGATGATGTTGCCCCACTGGTCGGAACCCCCGATCTGCAGCGAGCATCCGTGGCGCTGGTGCAACTCCACGTAATCGTTGGCTTGGAGCAGCATGTAGCTGAACTCGGTGTAGGAAATACCCTCACCGTCGAGCCGGCGGCGAATGGTGTCGCGATCGAGCATGACGTTGACGGAGAAGTGCTTACCGACGTCACGCAGGAATTCGATGGCGCCTAACCGCTCGGTCCACGACAGGTTGTTCTCCACCACAGCCCCGGTCACCGAGTCGTCGAAGTCGACGAACCGCTCAAGCTGACCGCGAATGCGCCCTGACCACTCCGCGACGGTGTCGGCGGTGTTCAAGGTCCGCTCACCGGCGTCACGCGGATCACCGATCAGGCCGGTGGCGCCACCGGCCAGCACGATAGGTCGATGCCCGGCGCGCTGGAATCGCTGCAAAGTCAACAGCGGCACCAGGTTCCCCGCATGCAGGCTCGGCGCGGTCGGATCAAACCCCGCATAGACGGTCATCGGTGGACGAGCTGCAGCCTCCTGCAATGCCTCGATGTCGGTGGACTGCGCGACCAGTCCCCGCCAGGCCAACTCGTCGATGATCGTCACGCCCATGGGTTGCATCTTCCCGCATCTGCCCGGCTACCCCGCCGACAGGCCGCCCGGAGAGAGACCGAGGTCGGCGGTGAGGCAGTCGGCGGCCGCGAGTCCGGACAGGGCGACCATCGGCAAGCCCCCGCCGGGGTGGGCACTGCCGGAAGCCAGGTACAAACCGGGCACACCGCGCACCCGGTTGGGCGGTCGCTTGAAGGCAGCGAAACGGTCATTGCTGGCCGCTCCGTAGATGGCACCCCGGCTGCCGGGGAAGTCGGCGGCCAACTCCGTTGGGGTGCGGCGCCAGACGATCGAATCACCGGGTCCCCACAGCCCTGCGGCCCGTATGCGCTGTTCCACGGCGGATTCCAGGGCAGCCCAGACGTGCGCCGGCCGTGGCCGGTCCGCCGGCTCGGCGGGGGCGTTGGCCATCACGAACACCGGCTCGGCATCGGCCCAGCCAGACAGACCATGGCAGCGTTCCTGGGCGCAGAGGTATACCGTCGGCGTCACCGGCGGACGGTCCCGGTCGAAGATGTCGGCGAACTCCGCGTCATAGTCGGCCGGAAAGAGCACCTCGTGCGGCAGCCGGTCGGCTCGCCGGGCCGCCCGCATCGCACCGGTCCACCCCGACATCGACGGCGCCGCGGCCGCGGGCAGGTGCTGGTCAGCGGCGGGCAGCGCCCCGTCGCGCAGCCACCCCACGTCGGCGTTGACCACGACAGCCCGGCCACGCAGCTCCCGACCACCCGCCAGTGCGACCCCGACCGCCGTCTGGTCGTCGACCAGTACCCGCTCGACGGCGGCGTCACACTCGACGACACCGCCGCGGGACTCGATGGCTGCGACCAACGCCGCGACCAACGCATGAATACCGCCCTGCACGCCATAGCCGCCCAGCGAGAGTTCGACGTGCGAGATGCAGTTGAGGGTGGCCGGCGCACGGCGGGGATCGCTGCCGTTGTAGGTGGCATACCGGCGAAGCAACATGCGTAAGTGGGGGTCTTGGACGTGTCGGTCGATGCCTGAGCCCATCGCGCGCATCGCATCGACGGACATCAACGCCCGTGGATGGCGCACCGCCAGGCCGACCATCGCAGCCCAGGTGGGAGCGGGACCGAGAACGAAATGGGGGGCGGCGGCTTCCCAGATGCCCCGGCTGTACGCCAGGAAGCCCGCCAACTGAGCCTCGGCTGCGGGCCCCAAGGCGGCCCGGACCCGGGCCAGGGTGTCCTGCGGGTCGTGGGCTACCTCGACCACGCAACCGTCGGCGTAGCGGTACCGGAAGCCGGGGTCTAGGCGGCGCAGTCCGATCACCTCCTCGAGGCGCAGACCGGCACGGGCGAACACGTTCGCGAAGACCTCCGGCAGGGTCAGGACGCTCGGGCCGGTTTCCACGGTGACGCCGTCCACCTCGACGATGCCGGCCTTGCCGCCCGGCCGTTGACCGCTCTCCAGGACCCGCACCGGCAGCCCGCGTGCGGATAGCGCCAGCGCCGCGATCAGCCCTCCGACGCCGGCACCGACGATCAGCACTTCCGCGCCGCGATCAGCGCACACGAGGACCCCAACGGCGCAGATAGTCCAGCATCCGGGCACCGAATCCATCCTGGGCGGCGACCTTTGCGGGCCGAATCAAGGCGGCGAAGCCTGGAAAAGGTTCATCCGGATGGCTGCGGACGCGACGACCGTCGGTAGCCGCGGCCGCGGCGGCGTCGATGACAGCCAGCCCGTTCAGCAGGGCGCCCTCTACGGCGGGAAGCAACGCCGGTCCCTCGATCTCCGCACCGGCCATCGGTGGTGAGAATCGGACGACAGCCGCCGGGCTGTCCGTCTCCAGGAAGACATAGTTGATGCTGACCGCGATGACATCCACCGGTCTGCTGGAGTGCAGGATCTGCACCCCCGGCTTGAGGTCCAGTGGACGCAGATGGGCCGGGCGCTGGCGGCCCTGCGGGAAGAGCCACAAGCTGCGGCCCGGCCGGTCGAGCAGGCCCCCACACGCCTGGAGGCATTGGCAGCTGCGCTCGTGGCTGCTGCGGTCCAACGGCAGCGCACCGACCCACCCCAGGAATGGCAGCTTACGAAGATTGGCGGCGTCCATCACCGCCCATCCCACCCCGTCGAGAGCCTCATCGAGAACCAGCAACAGCAGCGGATCCCACCATGCGACATGGTTGGCCGCGAAGAGCATGGGCCGGTCGGCCAGAGCCGCTCGGGACTCAGCCAGACCGGACACCCACAGGCCGTCCAACCCATGCGCGATCCGGTGCCGGGAGTAGCGCCGGGCGTAATTGAGGAATCCGGGACGCCGATTGTCGCCGGCCTGCGCCAGCGCCTGCCGGTCGGCTTCGGAGATGACGTTGTCGGGATCGGCGGTCACACGGCCTCCCGCTGAGCCCGGGCGGCATAGGACCGCCCACGCCACCGGATGTCGCCCCGACGGCTCCACCGGAAGCTGTCGAGCAGGATCCCCATCATGAGCAGTACGGCGAGGGGGTGCAGCAGCACGCTGACCAGGCTGTGCCCGTAGCGCAGCGCCATGATCGTCCGCAGAATCAGGTTGGCTGCGACCCCGATCGCCGCGGTGGCGGCCAGACCCCAAGCACCGAGCACGGCCGCGACAGGCAGGACCAGGTAGGGCAACACGAACGACTGCACATGCAGCCACACCACAATGAGGAGCGCCACCGGATGCCCACCGATGCCCTCATAGAAATTCTTGGCGAATCCCCGCCACAACGAGGCGGCGTCGCCGTACATCCGGCAGTCGGCCATTTGGTCGCCGTCGGCGAAAACCACTCGCTGGCCGCTGCTTTTGACCGCCCGGCACAGTGCCATATCGTCGACCAAAGCCGTCCGCACCCCGGCCCAGCCGCCGATCACCTCCAACACCGAGCGGCGGATGAGCAGAAGCTGACCGTTGGCGGCGAGCACCCTGGGATCGCGGGTCAGGTGAATCAGCGGCATCGGCAACCATGCCACGTAGGACAGATGCAGCAGCGGCATCAGCAGCCGCTCGGCGAGGCTCCCGGTCCGCTGATGCGGTACCGCGGTGACCACGGCGGCCCCCAAGCCGCCCGGGACTTGCTCAGGGCCACCCAGCAGCGACAGCAGGTGCAGAACACCGTCGCGGCGCAGGCTGACGTCGGCGTCGATGTTGAGCAGCAGTTCGCCGGTCGCCTCGGCGCTGAGGCGATGCAGGGCATGCGGTTTGCCCACCCACCCGTCGGGCAGTCCGTCGCCACGAATCACCCGTAGCCGGGGCACATCGGCGCGAAGGCCGGCCAGCACCTCGGCGGTGCCGTCAGTCGACCCGTCGTCGTAGACGATGATCTCGGTGATCGGTCCCCGTGCGGCATCCGCCGCACGGACGCAGCGCTCGATGTTGGCGGCCTCGTCGCGAGCCGGAATCAGGACGCTGACACCACCAGGCGCAGCCCGCGCAGCCGTGGACAGCGGACGCCCACGCGTCCAGAACAGGGCGTTGAAGGCCACCAGTGCCAGCGCAATCAGTGGGGGCACCGCAAGCAGAGCGGCCATGGCGATCGCCCACGCGGGAGACTGGCCGCTGAGCAAGGCATCAACCGAAAGGTCCGGCCGGGACCGGGCAGTCATGCCCGAACTTCCCCGGTGCGGCCCAGCAGCCTTCGCACACGGCCTTCGCTGTCACCGGAGAACAGCGGCAGCCACATGGAGTTGGGGCCGTCGGACCGGTGCACCCGCATCCGAACCAACGGCCGAAGCAGGTCGGTGTCCACCCGGTCGGGCACCACGTTCTCCCCGACGCCGTAGGCCTCGTCCGCCCCACAGCGCCCCCGCAGCAGATAACGCTGATAGAACGGCCCGTTGTCGAGTAGCGCGCTCACGTCGACATGAACCGGGACGCCATCCGGGTCGAGGAAGGTGGCACTGGCCGGCCACCGCAAGCCCCAGGTGCTTCGGCGTAGCCGGCCCACCGCAATCTCGGCGTCCTCCCGCGCGCGGCAGGAACCATCCGCCGCAACCTCGACAACGAGGTCCCGCGGGCGCGCCCCGCTTCGGGAGGGAATCAGCCGGTAGAAGATGACATCGCGGCCCGGCAGTGCCAGCCGGCCCCACCACCAACGTTCGATACCTAGTGCGTTGAGCGGCCGGGCGGCGCTGTTGCGGTCGTGGTAGGCGCGGCCCTCAACCCGCAATTCCCCACCGGGCGTGCGCAGTTCAAGACATCCGCGGGTCGCGGCGACCATCGGCGTCCAGCGGTGGGTGCCCGCCGGATCGGCGGAGGCCGCGCCGTCCGGGCAATCCCGACGCAGCTTCCCGGACACCTGCAACTCCCCCGTCACCCGCCCACCCGTAGGAAGGGCGAGGTCGAGCCTGGCCTGCAGCATGCGGGTCGGGACCGACCCGGGGCCGTTGACCGTGTCGGTCCACTCGAAAAGGCAGTCGCCGAGCCGCCAGGAGCGACCGTCAGCACTCCATTCGCAATCCTGCGCGGGCAGTTCGGAGAGCAGGTAGAAGCGTTCCCGCCCGCCCCCGTATACGACGACGTTCACGCTGGGACGGTTGATCGGAAGTTCGGGGCGGCCGGCGCGGGCCGCCCGGACGTAGCCGGGCAGAAAGGGCAGGCCCCATGACCAAATGACCGTCGCGCCCTGGCCCTGATCGTCGACCAGATCGACGTAAAACCAGGTGAATCCGCCCGGGCTGTGCAGCACAGCCTGGTCGGGCGGTCGGTCGGCGGAGCTTAGCTCGATCAAAAGGCCTCCGGGTACGGCTTGGGTCGGGGAGCCGAGGAACCAAGTCGGTTCGATGTCTGATCTTCCCGCATGCCCACCTCAGTCGCTGGCACCTGGTCGAGGTGCTCGGGGGCTGCGTCGGTATGCCGAAACCTCGGGCCGGCCGGGGAGCCAGAATCGCCAGGCCCGATCGGCGGCCCGGCTCACCCCGACCCGGGGGCCGGCGGGACCATCGAATCGCCGGTCAGGAACGGTGACGGCCGGCTCGCCGAGTCGCACAGTGACCGGCGAAGCCGGGTCGAATACGTCCAGGCCGTTGTCATCCATCGTGATAGCCAAGGCGGCACAGAGATTTCCGGGGCCGCGGGCCAGTTCGCTATCACCGACCGCTGATCCGCGCCGGGACTGCGCGGCTTCCAGGCCGGATTCGATGGCCGCCGCGCGCAGCAACACCGCCCCGGCAATGCCGTCCCCGCCACAGGAAACGTTGGCGCACACATGAATTCCGTGACTGCGGTAGGTGTAGAGCCGACCCGGCGGTCCGAACATGACCCCATTTCGGACAGTCCGACCGCGGTAGGAGTGCGCGGCGGCATCGGGCCACGGACCGTCTGCCGGGCCGCCGTAGGCCTCCACTTCGAGGATTCGAGCACTCACCCCGCGTGCGGTGATCACCGCACCCAGCAGAGCCCGGGCCGCGGTCAGCGGGTCGACGTCCAACCCAGCCTCACCGGCGCGGACCGGCCGCGTCGGACTAGTGGGCACCTGCACGGGCCATCAACCGCTCGTGCTCGTCGGAACCGACATCGGTGGCCTCATCGACCAGCAGCACCGGAATGCCGTCCTCGATGCGATAGGCCTTGCGCAGCCGCGGGTTGTATAGGAGGTCATCAACGTGCAGCAACGGTCCACGATCGGCAGGGCACACCAGGATGTTGAGCAGCTTCGGATCCATGTGGCTGAGGTGTGGCCTACGGCATGGGCGGCATCGGCGGCGCGGTGGCCGGC
>NZ_JBILVF010000032.1:0-29655 GCF_044370595.1 Mycobacterium sp. | reverse complement strand
CCCGCCCGGAGGGGTGTCGGCCCGGATGATCGCCTCCAGCGCACACTGCAGCACTGCCACCCACACCGAGGTGAGCGCGGTGCAGACCTCTTCGACGTCCAGCATGCCCAGCAGATCCGCTGAAGCAACCCGAGCCAGTTCGCGGCGCCGCAGCGTGCGGGCCGCGGCGATGGCCCGCGCCGGGTCGGGATGGCGGCCGGCGGAGGCGATCAGCGCGCGCCCCACCCCGTCGGGTTCGACGTCGAGCAGCTTGGGCCCGGTGGGGCCGTCGGCGTAGGACTGGATCACTTCCGGCGCCCGCATCAGCAGTTCCGGAACGAACGCCGAGGTGCCCAGCACCCGCATCAGCCGCTTGGCCACCGCACTCTCGTCGCGCAGCGTGCTCAGGTACCACCGGTGGTCGGCCAGTGCCTCGCTGACCCGCCGGTAGGCCAGCAGGCCGCTGTCCGGATCGGGGGTGTCCGACAACCAGTCCAGCAGTCGCGGCAGCAGCACCGCCTGCACCCGACCGCGTCGCCCGCTGGCGTTCACCAGCGCGCCAAGGTGTGTCAGGGCGCTCTGCGGACCTTCGTATCCCAGCGCCGCCAACTGTCGTTCGGCGGCTTCGGCGGACATCCCGTCGGTGAAGCCCAAGGGTGAGCCGACCGATTCCAACAGCGGCTGATAGAACAGCTTGGCGTGCAGTTTGGACACCCGGACGTTTTGGCGTTTGAGTTCCTCGCGCAGTACGCCCAGGGCGTCGTGGGTGCCGTCGGGGCGGACGTGAGCCGCCCGGGCCAGCCACCGTAGGGCCTCGTCGTCGTCGGAGGCGGGCAGCAGGTGGGTTCGCTTGAGCCGCTGCAGTTGTAGCCGGTGCTCAAGCAACCGGAGGAACTCATAGGAGGCGGTGAGGTTGGCCGCGTCGTCGCGCCCGACATAGCCTCCTGTGCCGAGGGCGGCCAGGGCATCGACCGTTGAGGCGACGTGCATCGAGGGATCGGTGCGGCCGTGCACCAGTTGCAGCAGCTGCACGGCGAACTCGACGTCACGCAGACCTCCGGTGCCGAGTTTGATTTCCCGGTCCCGGACCTCGGCCGGCACCAGCGACTCGACCCGCCGTCGCATGGCCTGCACTTCGGGAACGAAATCCTCACGCTCGCAGGCGGTCCAGACCATCGGCATCAGCGCGTCGATATACCGGCCGCCCAGTTCGGCGTCACCGACGCACGGCCGCGCCTTGAGCAAAGCCTGGAACTCCCAGGTCTTGGCCCACCGTTGGTAGTAGGCGATATGGGAGTCCAGGGTGCGGACCAGGGCACCGGCTTTCCCCTCCGGCCGAAGCGCGGCATCCACCTCGAAGAAGGCCTCCGAGGCCAGTCGCATCATTTCACCGGCCACCCGGGTGGTGACCGGGTCGGCGTCCTCACCGACGAAGATGATGTCCACATCGCTGACGTAATTGAGCTCTCGCGCACCGCATTTGCCCATCGCGATCACGGCCAGCCGAGGTGCGGTGCCGGATTTGCAGACTCCTTCCACCGCGACCTGCAGCGCCGCGTCCAGGGCCGCATCAGCGAGGTCCGACAGGTGCGCACCCACGGTGGAGAACTGCAGAACCGGCTCGTTCTCCACCGTCGGAGCCAGGTCCAGAGCGGCCAGCACCATCAGCTGATCACGGTAGACGATCCGTAGTTTCGGCGCGATAACCGTTGGGGAGGTGCCGAATTCGGCGATGCAGTCGGCGAATTTCCGCCTTAGCTGCGCCGGTGTCGGCAGGATCAACTCACCGGCGAGCAGGCGCCAGGAGTGCGGGTTGGCCACCAGATGGTCGGCGAAGGCCAGCGATGAGCCGAGCACCGAGAAAAGTCTGCCGCGCAGCGACCGATCGTTGCGCAGTGCCTGGTCCAGATCGCGCCAGCCGTCCCCGAGCGCTTCGGCAAGACGCGCGACGGCACGCAGCGCGACATCGGCGTCGGGCGCCCGCGACAGCGACCACAGCAGTTCGACGTGGGCGTCGCTGACCCAGCCCAGTCCGGCCAACTGCGAACCGGCGGACGGTTCGACCAGCCCCAGCCGACCCACACCCGGGACGCGGGGACGCTGAGTCGCGGGTTTGGCCACGGCCACGACGTTATCCCAGCGGTCCGGACCGGCCGGGTGGGTGGCCCGACCGGACTACAGCGACAGGTAGTGCTTCAACTCGAACGGGGTGACGTTGGCGCGGTACTGCTCCCACTCCGCACGCTTGTTGCGCAGGAAGTAGTCGAATACGTGCTCACCGAGTGCCTCGGCGACCAACTCCGACCGCTCCATCTCCCCCAGTGCGACCCCGAGGCTCGACGGCAGTTCGCGATACCCCATCGCGCGGCGCTCCTCGGGGGTGAGCATCCATACGTTGTCCTCGGCCTGCGGGCCAAGTTGATAGTTCTTCTCGATGCCCCGCAGCCCGGCGGCCAGCAGCACCGCGAAGGCAAGGTAGGGGTTGCACGCGGAATCGGGGCTGCGCACCTCGACGCGCCGCGAGGCGGCCTTGCGCGGGGTGTACATGGGAACCCGCACCAGCGCCGAACGGTTGGCCGCACCCCAGGATGCCGCCGTCGGCGCCTCATCGCCGTGCACCAGGCGCTTGTAGGAGTTCACCCACTGATTCGTGACGGCACTGATCTCGCTGGCATGCTCGAGGATCCCGGCGATGAAGGATTTGGCGACGTCGGACAGTTGCAGTGGGTCGTCGGGACTGTGGAAGGCGTTGGTCTCACCCTCGAACAGGCTCATGTGGGTGTGCATGGCCGAGCCGGGGTATTCGGCGAACGGTTTGGGCATGAACGAGGCCCGCACCCCCTCGGCCAATGCCACCTCTTTGACCAGGTAGCGGAAGGTCATCACGTTGTCGGCCATCGACAGTGCGTCGGCGTAGCGCAGATCGATCTCCTGCTGGCCGGGCGCCCCTTCGTGGTGGCTGAACTCCACCGAGATGCCCATCTGTTCGAGGGCGTCGATGGCATGGCGACGGAAGTTGGGTGCCGAGTCGTGCACCGCCTGGTCGAAGTAGCCGCCGTTGTCGGCCGGGACCGGGACTGACCCGTCGTAAGGTCCTGGTTCGAGCAGGAAGAACTCGATTTCCGGGTGCACGTAGCAGGAGAATCCGAGGTCGCTGGCTTTGGCCAGTTGGCGACGCAGCACATGGCGGCTGTCCGCCCACGACGGCGAACCGTCCGGCATGGTGATATCGCAGAACATCCGCGCCGAGTGGTGCTGCCCGCCACTGGTCGTCCAGGGCAGCACCTGGAAGGTCGACGGGTCCGGACGGGCGACGGTATCGGACTCGAAGACACGGGCGAAGCCCTCGATCGAGGACCCGTCGAACCCGATGCCCTCCTCGAAGGCGCCTTCGAGTTCGGCCGGGGCGATAGCCACCGACTTGAGGTATCCGAGCACGTCGGTGAACCACAACCGGACGAAGCGGATGTCCCGTTCTTCCAGCGTGCGAAGCACGAATTCCTTTTGCCGGTCCATGACGCGAGCGTAGGCAGCGGCTGTTAACGCCGTGTTACAGCCAGTATCAACAGGACAGGTCGCCGGGAACCACCCGGTCCACGAGGTAACGCACCACCGCATCGTCGACGCAGGCGTTGCCGTCGAAGACCACCGTGTGCTGGGTGCCGTCGAAGGTGATCAGCGGGGCGCGCAGTTGGCGGGCCAGGTCCACCCCGGCCTGATAAGGGGTGGCCGGGTCACGGGTGGTGGAGACCACCACCGCACTGCCCGGCGGGGACGGCGCGGCCGGATGCGGTGCCGACGTCGTGGGCACCGGCCAGAAGGCGCACAGGTCCCGCGGGGCGAAGCCGGTGAACTGGCCGTAGGACAGGAACGGCGCGCGTTGGCGGATCTGCCGGTCCACCTCCGCCCAGGCCGCGGGATCACTCGGGGTCGGGCTGTCCACGCACCGGATCGCGTTGAAGGCGTCCTGATTATTGCTGTACCGGCCGTCCTCGTCGCGGCCCTCGTAGTCGTCGGCGAGCAGCAGCAGGTCATCGGCACGGGCACCGCGCTGCAAACCGAGCAGACCGCTGGTCAGATACTTCCAGTACTGCGGGGTGTACAGCGCGTTGACCGTTCCGGTGATCGCGTCGGCATAGCTCAGTCCGCGCGGGTCGGCGGTGAGTCCGGGTTTGGCCACCAACGGGTCGACTAGTTGGTGGTAGCGGGTAACGAACTGAGCGGGATCGGTCCCCAGCGGGCAGGCCGGGAACCGGGCGCAGTCGGCGGCGTAGTCATTGAACGCCAACTGAAAGCCGGCCATTTGCTCGACCAGCGACTCCAACGGATCTTGGGTGGGGTCGATCGCCCCGTCGAGCACCATCGTGCGGACCCGGTCCGGAAACCGCCCCAGATAGGCGGCGCCCAACTCGGTGCCGTAGCTGTAGCCCAGGTAGTTGATTTGGTCCTCGCCCAGGGCGGCACGAACGGCGTCCATATCCTGTGCTGCAGAGGCGGTTCCGACGCTGGCCAGGAACGGTTTACTCATCCGGTCCAGACACTTCTGGGCGAAGCTTCGGCTGAGTTGCTCGATGGCGGCCACCCCGGCCGGGCTGTAGTCGACCATCGGTTCACGTCGCCACGCGTCACGCTCGGCATCGGTACGACACCGCAGTTCGGGGGTGGAGTGCCCGACGCCGCGAGGATCGAAGCCGACCAGATCGAAATGTTCGGTGATGGGGCTGTCGGACAGCGACTCAGCCAGATTGGCCACCGAGTCAACCGCTGAGGCACCCGGGCCGCCCGGGTTCATCAGCAACACACCGATGCGCTGCCCATCGGCGGGGATCTTGATCACCGCCAGGTTGGCTTGCGCCCCAACGGGATCGGCGGCGTCCACCGGGACCGGAACGGTCGTGCACTGCGCGGTGGGCAGGTAGGAATCAGAGATGAAGCGTTCACAACTCCCCCACACCGGGGATGCGGTCTGACTGAGGTCCGGGGCGGCCCCGGCCGGGGCGACCACCAACGGGGCGACGACCACCGGGGCGATCACCACCAGTGTGCACAGAACCGAGGGGAACGCCGCCGAGCCGGTCAGACTCGAGCGCTTCATAGCCGTCATGGTGACACGCCGCGAACCGTTGCGGCAGCGCGTGACGGTTACACGTCGGTATCGGAACCGCAGCGGTTGTGAACTCGAC
The DNA here is from genome assembly GCF_044370595.1 of Mycobacterium sp. Taxonomy (GTDB): domain Bacteria; phylum Actinomycetota; class Actinomycetes; order Mycobacteriales; family Mycobacteriaceae; genus Mycobacterium. Next base: position 24,493 of record NZ_JBILVF010000032.1, on the reverse strand, counting down.
TGACCGCGCTCTGCATCGGTGTCAGCCGCAGGTGGCTCCGGGCGGCGGCAGTTTCCCGTCGACAAGGTAGGCAACGGCATAGTCGTCGACACACTGTTCGCCTTGGAAGGCCACGGTGTGCTGGGTGCCATTGAACGTCAGCAGTCCGCCGCCAAGTTGCTTGGCCAGGTCCACCCCAGCCTGATACGGGGTGGCCGGGTCGCCGGTCGACGAAATCACCAGCACCGGTGGCAATCCCGGCGCCGAGACCGCATGCGGTTCGCTGGTGGGCGGCACCGGCCAGAACGCACAGGTACTCATCGGGGCGTACCCGGTGAATTCGCCGTAACTCATGAACGGAGCCACTTCGCGGAGCCGCCGGTCCTCCTCGACCACCTTCGCCCGGTCGGTGATCGGCGGCTGGTCAACGCAGTTGACCGCGATGCGGGCGTCGGTGGCGTTGGTGTAGCGGCCCTGGGGGTCACGGCGCATGTACATATCGGCCAGCGCCAGCATCGTGTCGCCACGACCCTTGGTCATCTCGGTGAGCCCCTCAGACAGGTACCGCCACAGGTTCGGCGAGTACAGCGCCATGATGGTGCCGACGAGGGCATCGCCGTAGCTCAGCCCGCGCGGATCCTTGGTCTTCATCGGTTCGGCCACCAACGGGTTCACCAGGTCGCGGTAGACCTGAACGGACTTGGCCGGATCCGTCCCCAACGGGCAGTCGGAGTCCTTGGCACAGTCGGCCGCGAAGTCGTTGAACGCCTCCTGGAACGCCTCGGCCTGGTCGATGTCGGACTGGATCGGATCAGCGTTGGGGTCCACCGCACCGTCGAGGATCATCGCGCGAACCTTCTCCGGGTAGGCCTCTGCGTAGGCCGCGCCGATCCGGGTGCCGTAGGAATAGCCGAGATAATTCAACTTCTCGTCCCCCAGGGCGGCCCGCAGCGCATCGAGGTCTTTGGCGACACTGGCGGTGCCCACATTGGCCAGGAAATCCTTGCCCATCTTGTCGACGCACCGCTGGACAAATGCCTTCGTCTCGGCCTCGATGCGGGCCACACCCTCGGGGCTGTAGTCCACCTGCGGGTCGGCGCGCAACCGATCGTTGTCGGCGTCGGAGTTGCACCACAGTGCCGGCGTTGACGCGGCGACGCCCCGGGGATCGAAACCGACCAGATCGAAACGCTGGCGCACCTGAGGCGGCAAGCCCTCGATCAGGCTGGCAGCGGCTTCGATACCGGACTCGCCGGGCCCGCCGGGGTTGATGATCAGCGAGCCGATTTTCTCCCCGGTGGCCGGGAACCGGATCAGCGCCAGGCTCGCCTCTGCGCCGTCGGGGTCGTCGTAGCTGACCGGAACCGCGATCTTGCCGCATTGCGCGCCCGCCGGGATCGGCATCGCCTCGCCTCCGCCGCCGGCCGGACGGCATGGACCCCAGGAGACCGGCTGGCCGATCTGCGGTTCAGCGACCACCGCGGTGCCACCCACCACCGTGCTGCAGCCCACGCTCGTCGAAAGCAGGCCGGCCAGGGCGGGGAATATCACTGCGGCACGCAGAAATAGGGGGCGTTGATACAGCCTCATGGCCAACATGCTGCCACGCTCGGGCGAAGACCCTGGTAGGCGGCGTCCTCGCATGTTTCAGCGGCGCCGCGCTTTGGTGGCCGCCAGCAACTCCGCCATCCCGGTGACGAACCCGTCGGCCATATCCCACAGATCCGGCAGCAACTCCGGGCAGGAGATCAATCCGACGTTGAGCTTTCCGTTCAGTGACATCACGGTGATGTTCAGCCCCGCCCCGTGGAAGATCGGGCCCAGCGGGTACATCGCCTCCACTTGCGCGCCCAGGAAGTACAGCGGAATCTGCGGGCCCGGCACGTTGGACACCACCAGGTTGTGCACCGGCCGCGACTCGGTGAGCCGGGAGCGGGCGTACACCCGCATCGCCACCCCGAACACCGCCGGCCCGGCGAACTGGCTCCAGTCCTGCAGCAGCGTGGCCCCGATCGCCGAACTGTGATCCTTGGCGATCAGGTTGGCCTCCGCGATGGCCGTCAGTCGCTCACCGGCGTCGCCGATCTGGGTCTGCAGACTGGCGAACATCCCGGAAACCTGGTTGCGCCCGGGCCGGTCGGAGCGGTCGTGGACCGACACCGGCACCATCGCCACCAGGGTGTTCTCCGGCAGCTCGTCGCGCTGCAGCAGATAGCTGCGCAGCACCCCGGACACCAGGGCCATGACGACGTCGTTGACCTTGACCCCGAAGTGGTCTTTGACCTTCTTGACGTCGGCGAGTTCCAGTTGGGCGAAGGCCACACTGCGGTCGGCGGTGATGCTGGCGTTGAACGGAGTCTGCGGGGCGGCGAACGGGCTGGGCATGGCCCGACCACCCGCCGCCCGACGTACCGTGTCGACCACCGTGGACACCGTCGTCGGCAGCACCGAGGTCGCCAGGGTGATCGGCCGGACAGCAAACCGGCCCAGCCCACCCAGGGCGATGCGCAGCGGGTTGGCATCCGGGCTGGCGTCGACCGGTTGCGGCGGCGGCGCATCGGGTTCGACGCTGCACAGCTGAGACATCAGGTTGGCGCCGGTGACCCCGTCGACGGCGGCGTGGTGCACCTTGGTCAGTACCGCCAGTCGGCCGCCTTTGCGGGCGTCGGTGCCGCCGAGTCCTTCGATCGCCCACATCTCCCATAGCGGGTGGCGACGGTCCAGCGGCAGGGCTGCCAGGTGCCCGCAGATCTCGGCCAGTTCCAACCGGCCGCCGGGTGCGGGCAAGCCGATGCGGTGCACGTGGCGCTCCAGGTGGAATTCGTCGTCCTCCACCCAGACCGGGTGATCGAGGTTGAGGAAGCTGTTGGACAGCTTCTCCCGGAAGGTGGGGATCGCGGTGATCCGCAGAGCCAACTCGGCGCGCAGTTTCTCGAAGCTGTAGCCGCCCGGGACGGTGGAGGTATCCAACTCCAGCACCGAGCACACATGCAGCGGCTGGGTTGAGGTTTCCAAGTAGAGGAAACTGGCGTCGAGACCGCTGAGCCGCTGCATAAACCGATGTTATGCGCCCGAGGGCCCCGGTGTGGGGTGTGAGGAACCGCACTCGGCTGCCGATTCCTCGCAGTGGCCAGACAGTGGCAGACTTAGGTTGTCTCACGAACCCGGGGACCCTGCCAGAAGAAGGCAACAGGGCCACGAGGATCGACCCGACGAACACTGGGGATACGCCATGCCCGAGCAAACGCTGTACGGCGGCCAAGCGGCCGGTACCGCTGTGCCGCCGACCACACCGTCGCCGACGGAACCTCGATCCAAGGTCCGCACCCATCACCTACAGCGGATGAAGTCCGAGGGGCACAAGTGGGCGATGCTGACCGCCTACGACTTCTCCACGGCCCGGCTCTTCGACGAGGTCGGCATTCCGGTGCTGCTGGTCGGCGACTCCGCCGCCAACGTCATCTACGGATACGACACCACCGTGCCGGTGACCATCGACGAACTCCTCCCACTGGTCCGCGGTGTGGTCCGCGGCGCCCAGCATGCGCTGGTGGTGGCTGATCTGCCGTTCGGCAGCTACGAGGGCGCCCCGGCCCAAGCACTGGCCAGCGCAACCCGGTTCATGAAGGAGGCCGGTGCGCACGCGGTCAAACTGGAGGGCGGCGAGCGGGTCGCCGACCAGATCGCCACCCTGACCGCCGCAGGCATCCCGGTGATGGCGCATATCGGGTTCACCCCGCAAAGCGTGAACAGTCTCGGCGGGTTCCGGGTGCAGGGCCGCGGCGACGCCGCCGAGCAGACCGTCGCCGACGCCATCGCCGTGCAGGAGGCCGGGGCGTTCGCGGTGGTGCTGGAGATGGTTCCCGCCGAACTGGCCACCCAACTCACCGGCAAGCTCACCATTCCCACCGTCGGGATCGGCGCCGGACCGCACTGCGACGCCCAGGTTCTGGTGTGGCAGGACATGGCCGGGCTCACCAGCGGCAAGACCGCCAAGTTCGTCAAACGGTTCGGTGACGTCGGCGGCGAACTGCGCCGAGCCGCGGCCCAGTACGCCGCCGAGGTCGCCAACGGCGCCTTCCCCGCCGACGAGCACAGCTTCTAACCGGTCAGCCCGCCGATCTCCGCGGTTATGGAACGCTGGACTCATGGCGAAGTCCACAGAGTCGACCCGACACGTCGAGTTGGAGTGGAAGTTCGACGCTCCGGAATCCGGCGTCGCGCCCTGCTTCGACGGCTTGGCTGTGGTCTCGCGGGTGGAGAAGCTCGCCACCCAGCAGCTTGACGCGGTCTACTTCGACACCGCCGGCAAGGACCTGGCGGCCAACCGGGTGACCTTGCGCCGGCGAACCGGCGGCGCCGACGCGGGCTTCCATCTCAAACTGCCCGCCGGTCAGGCCAGAACCGAGATCCGGGCCCCCCTCGGGGAGAGCTCTGAAGTACCCGAGGAACTACTCGATGTCGTCCGGGCGATCGTGCGGGACCGGCCGCTGGCCCCGGTTGCCACGATTTCCACGGCCCGTGACGTGACGATGCTCTACGGGCCCGACGGCACCGCGCTGGCCGAGTTCTGCGACGACCGGGTCAGCGCCGCCCGACTCGCCCCGAGCAGTTCGTCGCCGGGTGAGGAAGCGTCGCAGCAGTGGCGAGAATGGGAACTGGAACTGGTCGACGCCGGTATCGAGGACGCCGCCGGGGTGCTGAAGCGGTTGGCCAATCGCCTGCACGACGCCGGGGCCGTTGCGGCTGGGCACGGCTCGAAACTCGCCCGGGTGCTCGGCGACTCCCCCGCGCGCCGCGAGCCGCCGGAGGATCCGGTGCACCGCGCGGTCGCCGAACAGGTTGCAGCGCTGCTGGTCTGGGATCGTGCGGTCCGCGACGACGCTGACGACGCGGTGCACCAGATGCGGGTGACGATCCGTCAGATCCGCAGTCTGTTGCAGGCCTCCGAGGAGGAGTTCGGCCTCACCGACGACGCGACGATCCTGACCGAACTACGTGAACTGGCAGGGATTCTCGGCGTCGCCCGTGACGCCGAGGTACTGGCGGAGCGTTACAGCGACGCGCTGAGTGCGCTGCCACCCGAACTCGTGCGCGGGCCGGTGCGTGAGCGACTCGTCGACGGCGGCTGGCAGCGCTACAGGGCCGGCCTGAACCGTTCCCTGAAGGCGATGCGATCGGCGCGCTACTTCCGACTGCTCGATGCACTGGACGAGGTGGTGGTAAGCAGTCCCCCGCCAGGCGATGACCATCCGCACACCACCATCAGATCGGGGTACAAGCGGGTCCGGAACCGACTCAGAGCTGCGCACGAGGCGACGACCGAACATGACCACGAGGATGCTCTGCACCGAGTTCGCAAGGCGGCCAAGCGACTTCGCTACGTCGCGGCAGCCACCGGGGAGAAGAAGGTATCCGAACGGGCCAAGGCGATTCAGTCGCTGCTCGGCGATCACCAGGACAGCGTGGTGAGCCGGGCGCATCTGTTGACCCAGGCCGCGGCGGCGCACGCCGCGGGCGAGGACACCTTTACCTACGGCGTCCTCTACCAACGTGAAGAGGAGTTGGCGCAACGCTGTCGGGAGCAACTCGACGGCGCGGCCAAGGCGTTACGCTGCAGCGTCCGCAACGCCACTGACGCCGGCGGGTGACCTCAGCGGCTTGGGGCGGACGAGTTGGCCTGTAAGCCGGATTCTGTTCCGCCGTGCAAGCGCGGCGGCGGCGACCATCCATCTGGGCCACCCGTCGCCGGGTGCCTCGAGCGGCCTACCCGCAGGCTCGGGCGAGCAGCCCTCGGGCGCCTGCGCAGCCGCACCGCCGGTGCGGCCTCTTGGCCTTGCTTCGGGTGGGGTTTACCGAGCCACTCCGGTCACCCGGAGTGCTGGTGCGCTCTTACCGCACCGTTTCACCCTTACCGTCGGCTCTGAAAAGCCAGAGTCGGCGGCGGTTTGTTTTCTGTGGCACTGTCCCGCGAGTCACCTCGGATTGCCGTTAGCAATCACCCTGCTCTGTGAAGTCCGGACTTTCCTCGACCCGCTGTCGACCCGCAGGTCTTCAGGGGCCGCGGCCGCCCGGCCAACTCGTCCGCTCCTCCAAACTACCGTCAGCCGGCCTTCCGGTACACCAGCCAGCGCATTTCGATCGGGCATTCCTCGCGGGGCAGATCGTAAACGTCTTGCCCACAAACCCAGCCGGCGTACCAACTCGTCGGCGGCCATTTCTCAGCCGGGAGGTGACTCTTTTCGTATTCGTAGACCGAGTCGTCGGTGATCAGGTCCAGCGGCAGTGCGGCCTGTGCGGCGGACAACTCGTCACGGGTGAAAATGGTGGTGTAGAACTGCTGGCCCAGCTCCCGGGCAGCATCGTCGACGACGTGGCCGGGACGCGCCAAGAAGACGTTGAAGACCAGGTGACCGCCTGGGGCCAGGCATCTGGCGGCCAATTCGAACACCCCCCGCAATTGGGCGGTGTCGCGGAAATCGGAGACGACCTCGGACAACAGGACGAGGCGGTAGTCATCCCGCAGGTCCTCGGCGCCGACCTGAAAGACGTCGCTCTGCAGCACCCGGACATTCAAAGACTCCCGCCCGGCCTCCGCGGTCAGGATCTCGGCGAACTGGGACGTCATCTCGACCGCATCTACCGGGTGGCCACGCCGAGCCAACGCGAGGCTGTTGCGGCCGGTGCCGGCGCCGACGTCGAGGACCGGGCAATGTGCCGGTTGATCGCTCTGTTCGGCCAGTGCCCACACCCGGGCGTCGGGATCAGTGCCGAACAGCGGCGGTTTACGGGTCTCCACCCAGTTGTTGTAGGCCCCTTCGACGGTGTCCCACCGACCCTTGACGAAGTAGCTCGCCGTCAAGCCGTTCGGCGACTCGTAGGTGATCACGATCTCCGAGCGTGGCGAGGCTTTGTAGGCCACATCCAGTTGGCTCGCCAGGACCTCGCGGAGTTTGGCCAGGTCAGCACCGCTGTACCGGACGCCCATCGAGGTGAACAGGTCGTCGCACATGCTGACGTAGTGGTCGATCATGCCCGGGACCGCGGGGAGTGCGATCTCACCCTTGGCCAGGGCGCGCTGCATGAGACGGCGGGTCATCGCCTGGCGCGCCAGCGGGTCCAGCGGAAACCGGGATTGGCTGTTCACTCCGCATTCCTACCGCATCGCAGGCCCTACTGTATGCGGACGCGCGCTCGGCTCAGCAGGATCACATTGTCGACCAGCGTGACTTCCTCACCCTCGGGTCCACGCGCCGCACGGTCAACCATGGTGATCCGGTGGCGCCACTCGGCAGAGTCGAGTTGCAACGCGTCGACCACCGCCTCGGCGGTGGGAAAATCGTGGTGGGCCAACTTTGCCGCCCACGGCGGAGCAGCAGCGTGGTCGACGACGAGCAACGCGCCGCCCGGAGCGACTGCGGCGGCCGCGTTCCTCAGGACGGCGGTGCGGTCCATTTCGACGGTGCTGTGCAGAAAGCAGGACGACACCAGGTCGAAGGCGCCCTCCGGAAAACTGCGGGTCAGTTCGCGCTGTTGGAAGTCGATGTGTTGGGCCACCCCGCGGGAGGCGGCAGCGGCGCGGGCGCGGTCAAGCGCGGTGCCCGAGACGTCGACGGCCACCACGGTCCAGCCCTGCTCCGCCAGCCAGATCGCGTCGGCTCCCTCACCGCAGCCCAGATCCACAGCACGGGTGCCGCTCAACTGCGGCACGACGGCGGCCAATTGGGCGTTCACCCGCCCGCTCCATACCTGCGGCCGCGCCGCATAATGCTCTTCCCAGGTGGTCTGGTGGTCGTTGGCGCCGGTGTCGGTCAAGAGTTACTCCTGGGCGGGATGGACGGGCCCAACTCCAGAAGGCAGGGCTGGTCCGGACGATGCCGAGTCTGAGGCGGGAACTCGGATCCTATCCGCGGCCGTCCGGCCGTCGAGTACGCGTCGACGCGCATCGGGACTGCTCAGACGAACGGCGTCGATGCCGGGCCAAACCGGCCTAAAGTGAGCCCATGACGAGCGCGGCGGAGCGGGCCAGACAGCTTGCCCTGGTGTCCCGGCTGAAGACCACTTATCCGGAGGTTCCGGAATGGCCCATGCCGGACGACATGACCAGCGACCATTGGCGGGCCTATGTGAAGACCGCTCATGACGTCGGCGGCGAACTGGACTTCCCTCACCTGTATGAGAACAAACAGGAAGAACAGTGGGAGTTGATGACCTACGTACTCTGCGAGGCGCTCGGCTGGGGCGGGATCTGGGTGTCCGAGGAGCGGCGCAGGATCGGCAATGTCGACGTCGGCAGGGCTATGTACCTGGGTGTGCCGTATTACAGCCGCTGGTTGTGGTCGGTCGGCCGGCTTTTGATTGAGAAGAAGTACATCAGTTGGGGCGACCTCACCGATCGGCTCGCGGAAGTCCAGCAGCGCTATTCCGGTGGGCTCAAGGGCGCCTACCCTGTGGCCGAGCCGAAGTTCGAAGGCGACCCTTCAACGGTGAAGCGCAACAAGCATCACCTCCACGCCCTCGGTGTCGGCGATCCGCAGGTGTTCGCGGGCAAGGCCGGTTCGGCGAAGTTCAAGACCGGGGACGAGGTCAGAGTCCGGGACCTTCCGGCGATGTACTACACGCGGACACCCGAGTACTGTCGCGGCGCCGTGGGGATCATCGCGGAAGTCACCTACGAGACTCCGGCGCCCGAGGACGAAGCCTGGGACATCGAGGACGCCGAGCCGGAGTGGATGTACATCGTCCGGTTCAATCAGTCCGCGTTATGGGACAACTACACCGGCCCAGCCAACGACACCCTGCAAACCGAGATTCCGGAGCGCTGGCTGGAGGCTACGCATGTCTGAGTTGGACCACGATCACAACCACAGCATCGACGGCGATCACATCCGCACCGTCAAACCGATGGTGGACGAGATCACCGATTTCGAGGTCCTGGAGATCGCTCTGCGCGAACTGTGCATCGAGAAAGGCCTCTTCACCGCCGAGCAGCACCGGGTCTTCACCGAGTACGCCGAGCAGATCGGCCCCACCCCGGCGGCGCGACTGGTCGCCAAGGCCTGGCTGGATCCCGAATTCAAGCGTCTTGCGCTGATCGATGCGGTCGCCGCCTCCAAGCAGGTCGGCGTCGACTGGCTCGACCCCACCGGCTTCGGCACGCCAAGCGACTTCACCGCGTTCAAGATCCTCGAGAACACCCCGACCGTGCACCACGTCATCGTGTGCGCGCTGTGCTCCTGCTACCCACGGCCCATCCTCGGAAACTCCCCGGAGTGGTACCGCACCCCGCACTATCGACGCCGCATCGTGCGCTGGCCGCGACAGGTTCTTTCCGAGTTCGGCCTCGAGTTGCCCGAGGGTGTGGAGGTGCGCGTCGAGGACTCCAACCAGAAGCACCGGTTCATGGTCATGCCGATGCGCCCGGAAGGAACGGAGGGCTGGACACAAGACCAGTTGGCCGAGATCATCACCCGCGACTGTCTGATCGGCGTCGCCCTACCCAAACCCGGCGTGACGGCCAACATCACCGCGCTGGTTCGACCGGCCATCCGCCCGATCCAGGAATGAGCAGGGTGCCGCAGGAGGGGTTCGCGGTCCTCGACAGCATCGTCGAGAACCGGCAGACGTGGCCGGAGATCTCAGCGAAATACGGGGTCGAAAACGCGCTGCCGCCGTGGAAGACGAGCCTCGACGGGCTGTGCGATGCACTGGACAAGTCCTGCGCGACAACCGATGGGCCGGACTTGACCTTCAAGGCCCGGCGCGACGAAGAAGACGAGCTGTCAGCCAACCGGTACTTCGACTTGCCGTATCCGGAAAACCAGCTCGTGGCTTTGGCGCACTCCATGCTGGCACGCGGGATCATCGACGAGACCGCGCTGCGGCAACGACTGGCGGCGGTCCGGGCCCGGCTCGAAGCCGGCTAACACCCGCCATACCCGGGACCGGCCAATACCCCAGGGTCCGTCAGCCGCGTAGATACGAGGTGCCGTTGACCAGCCGGACCAAGGCACCGTCATCGGGGTAGAACTCCGCGATGCTCAGCGAGGCGAGGTCCAGGTGCACTCGGTATAACACCGATGACCCGGCACCCAGGGCCAACCGCAGCAGCGTCTTGATCGGTGTCACATGCGACACCACCAGCACCGTCGACTCCCCGTGCTCGGCAATGAGGCGGTCTTTTACCCGCTGTACCCGCTGGGATACTTCGTCGAAGCTCTCCCCGCCGGGCGGCGGCAGGCTGGTGTCGCGCAGCCACCTGCTGTGCACCTCGGGGTGGCGCTCAGCGGCCTCCCGGAAGGTCAGCCCCTCCCACTCTCCGAAATCGGTCTCGATGAGGTCATCGTCCACCTGAACCGACAGGCCCAGCGCGTCGGCGGCGGCCTTAGCGGTGTCGTAGGCCCGGCTCAGCGGTGAGGTGACCACAGCCGCGATGCCGCCCTTGCCCGCCAGGTACCGCGCGGCATCGGATGCCTGGTCACGTCCCACGTCGGTCAACTCGGGATTGCCCCGACCGGAATAGCGGCGCTGGCGGGACAATTCGGTCTGCCCGTGCCGCAGCAGCAGCAGTCTGGTGGGTCCGCCGCGGTTGCCGGTCCACGTCGAGGGCGGGACGGCCACCGCGCTCGGTGGCGGGTCAGCGGCGCGCTGGACCACTGAAGGTGTGGCCCGGGGTGTGGCCCGGGGTGTGAAGCTGTCGCCGTCCATGGCTTCGTTGGCCAACCGGTCGGCGACCTTGTTCTGCTCCCGCGGAATCCAGGAGAACCGGACTGTATCGAACGTCGACGCCAGCGCACGGGCCTGCTGGTGCAATTCGGCCAGCCCGGGATGTTTGACCTTCCACCGGCCACTCATCTGCTCGACGACCAGTTTGGAGTCCATCCGCACGTCGAGCTCACCGGCGCCGAGCCGACGGGCTTCCTCGAGTCCGGCGATCAGGCCGCGGTACTCGGCAACGTTGTTGGTGGTGATTCCGATCGGTTGGCAGTGCTGGGCCAGCACAGTGGCGTGGTCATCGGCATAGACCACACAGCCGAACCCGGCTGGACCCGGGTTGCCGCGCGATCCGCCGTCGGCCTCGACGATGACCTTCATTCCTTGGTCCGCAGCAGGATCGCTCCGCACTCTTCGCAGCGCCGCACCTCGTCGTCGGCCGCCGCGGCGATCCGGGCCAACTCCCCGCGGTCCAGTTCGATGCGGCAGGCCCCACAGCGGCCGCCGAGCAACCGGCCGGCGCCGATCCCCGACGCGGCACGTTGGCGTTCGTAGAGCTTGAGCAGTTCGCCGTCGAGACCGGCTGCGACCTCGGCGCGGCGGGCGGCGGTGGCGGTGCGGATCTGCTCGACATCGGCAAGCGCCGTGTCGCGCAGCTGGCCTGCCGCCGTCAGATCGGCCAGCACGGCGTCCAGGGCGGCCTGCTCGGCGGCCTGCTCAGCGCCCAGTTGCTCGCGCCGTTCCATCACCTCCAGCAGCGAATCCTCCAGATTGGCCTGGCGGCGCTCCAACGTGCCCAGTTCATGCTGGAGCTCCTGGAGTTGCTTCGGGTCGCCGACGGCACCGGAGCTCAGCAAACCGCGGTCGCGGTCCTCGCGTTGACGGACCGTGTCGACTTCGGACTCCAGCTTGGCGATCTGGGCGTCGAGGTCCTCGACCGAAATCCGAACCGCGGCCAGCCGGTCCGCGACCGTCTGCTGCCTAGCCTCCAACTCCTGATAGCGCTGCTGTTCGGGCAGGTGGGCGACGCGGTGCGCCAACCGGTTGAGCTCGCCGTCGAGCTCTGCGAGGGTGAGCAGTGAACGCTGCTGTGCAGCTTCAGCTTTCATTATGGCCTTTCAACTGTTGGTCTCGCGGCGCCAATGGTCCAGGGATCGGTTCGGATCGGGCTCACCGTCACCGCAAGGCGCTCGCCGAAATGGGTTCGCAGCAACTCGGCGGCTTGGCCGCACCACGGGTACTCACTGGCCCAGTGCGCCACGTCGATCAGAGCGACGTCACTGTCGCGGCAATGCTCGTCAGCGGGATGGTGGCGCAGATCCGCGGTGAGGTAGGCCTGCACCCCGGCCGCCCTGGCGGCGCCCAGCAGAGAGTCCCCCGCACCGCCACAGACCGCCACCCGGTTGATTGGGGTGTCCGGGTCACCGGCTGCGCGCACACCCCAACACGTCTGCGGCAGAGCGGAATTCACCAAGTCGACGAACTCGGCCAGACGAAGGCTCCGGGGCAGGCTCCCGACCCGGCCGATCCCGGTGCCGGCAGGCAGTGCCGCGAGGCTGAACACATCGAAGGCCGGCTCTTCATAGGGGTGCGCGGTCCGCAGTGCGGCCAGCACCTGCCCCCTCAGCCGGGCTGGCGCGATGACCTCGACCCGGTCCTCGACGACGTGTTCCACCGCCCCCACCGTCCCGATGGCCGGTGACGCCCCGGTGCCGGGGAGGAATTGACCGGTCCCGGTGACGCTCCAACTGCAGTGCGAATAATCCCCGATGTGACCGGCCCCGGCAGCGAACAACCCCGCGCGCAGTGACTCGGCATCGTCAACAGGGACGAAGACGACCCATTTGTCCAGCGCCGGACCACTCGCCGCCGGGTCGAGCACCGCGTCCACGGCAAGGCCCAGCGCCTCGGCCAGCGCATCGGACACCCCGGGGCTGGCGGCGTCGGCGTTGGTGTGGGCGGTGAACAGCGCGGCGCGGTCGCGGATGAGCCGGTGAATCAACGCCCCCTTGGGGGTGCTCGCGGCGACGGTGTCCACACCGCGCAGCAGCAACGGATGGTGAGCGACCAGGAGCCCCTGGGTACCCACCGTGTCGACCACCGCGGCGGTGGCGTCGACGGCCAGCGTCACCGAAACGATCTCCTCGGCCGGATCCCCGCACACCAGACCCACCGAGTCCCAATCGTGGGCCAGTTGCGGCGGATAGGCCTCTTCCAGCACGGCGATGATGTCGGTCAGCGGCACACTCACCGCAGTACCTCCGCCACGGCGCGCACCAGCACGGGCCACTCCGGGCGCACCGCAACCCGCAGGTGGTTGGGACCCAGACCGACGAAGGTGTCACATCGCCGCACCGCAATACCTTTGGCCTGCAGGTGTTTACGCATCAGCACCGCATCCGGTGCGGTGAATAGCACAAACGGTGCGTTGCCGTCGACCACCTCTAGGCCGAGGTTTCCCAGCGCAGCCGCCAGCTCCGCCCGCCGGCCGGCCAGTTGCTGTGCACCGGCAAGCGCTTCGGCGACCGCGGCGGGTGCGCAGCAGGCGGCGATGGCTTCAAGCTGCAGCGTGCCCAACGGCCAGTGCGGCCGGCCGGCCCCCAGCCGGGCCAACACCTCGGGAGCCCCGAGTGCATAGCCCACCCGCAGCCCGGCCAGCGACCAGGTCTTGGTGAGGCTGCGCAGCACCACCACGTCGGGCAGGTCCAGACCCGCCAGCGATTCCGGTTCACCGGGCACAGCGTCGGCGAACGCCTCGTCGACCACGATCACCCGGCCCGGCCGGCGCAACTCCAGCACCGCCGCGCGGGCGTGCAGGACCCCGGTGGGGTTGGTGGGATTGCCCAGCACCACCAGATCCGCGGTCTCCGGCACCCCCGCGCCGGTCAGCCGGAACGGCGGTGGGAGCACCACGTGGTCGACCGGAACGCCGGCAGCGCTGAGCACGGCCTCCGGTTCGGTGAACGACGGGGCGATCAGAGCGGCCCGGCGCGGGCGCAGTGCGGGCAGCAGCGCGAATCCCTCAGCACCGCCGGCCAGCAGCAGCACCCGATCCTCGGCCACGCCGTGGCGGCGGGCCACCGAGCGCACCGCGGCGTCGTGGTCGGCCAGGCTGGGATAACAGCCCAGTTCGGGGAGTCGGGCGGCCAGCCGACGCACAAGCCAATCCGGCGGCCGGGCGTGGCGGACATTCACGGCGAAGTCGAGCATGCCTGGTGCGGCGGCCTGGTCACCGTGGTAGCGCGCACCCGGACGCACAGCCTGCTCACTCAACGGTAGCCCTGCTCGCTCACCACTAGCACAGTAGTCGGCGGCGCACCGGCGGCGTCAGCGACAATGAAGGCGTGATGTCCACCGCCGCCGGTCTTCAACCCCAGTTGGTGATCTTTGATCTCGACGGCACGCTGACCGACTCCGCACACGGTGTGGTCGCCAGTTTCCGGCATGCGCTGGCCGCGGTCGGCGCTGAAGTCCCCGACGGCGACCTGGCTGCCTTGGTGGTGGGTCCACCCATGCACCACACCCTGTCCGGACTGGGCCTGGGTGAGCGCGTGGCCGACGCCGTCGCCGCCTACCGGGCCGACTACACCAGTCGCGGTTGGGCGATGAACACCCTGTTCGACGGCATCCCTGAGATGCTGGCCGACCTGCGGGCGGCTGATGTGCGCTTGGCGGTTGCCACCTCCAAAGCCGAGCCGACGGCCCGGCGCATCCTCCAGCACTTCGGCATCGCCGAGCATTTCGAAGTCATCGCCGGAGCCAGTTTGGACGGCAGCCGCGCAGCGAAGGCCGACGTGGTGGCCCATGCGCTGGCCCAACTTGCGCCGCTGCCTGAACGGGTCATCATGGTCGGTGACCGGGCTCATGACGTCGACGGCGCCGCCGAGTACGGTATCGCCACGGTGGTGGTGGGTTGGGGATACGGGAACGCCGATGTGACCGACGCGGCGGTCGCCCGGGTCGCTACCGTTGCGGAACTGCGGGAGGTGCTCGGTGTCTGAGAAGGCCCATCTCGGGGGCGACGATGGACGGGGCCATCTGGTGCATGTGACGTTCGTGTGCTCGGGCAACATCTGTCGTTCGCCGATGGCCGAGAAGATGTTCGCCCACCAGATCGCCGAGCGTGGTCTGTCCGAGGCGGTTCGAGTGACCAGCGCAGGCACCGGTGGCTGGCATGCCGGCGCGGGCGCAGATGATCGCGCTGTCCGGGTGCTGGCCGAACGAGGCTACCCCAGCCGGCACAGCGCAGCGCAGGTCGGCGCGGACCACCTCTCGGCGGATCTCGTTGTGGCCCTGGGCCGCAACCACCTTCGGATCTTGACCGAGTTGGGGGTCGAGCCGGATCGGGCGCGCATGTTGCGCTCGTTCGATCCGCGGGCCGGGGCGCACGTCCCCGACGTCGAGGATCCCTACTACGGCGACCTCGCCGACTTTGTGGAGGCTTTCGACGTCATCGAGGCATCGCTGCCCGGCCTGCACGACTGGGTCGACAGACGCTTGGCCGACGAAGGGATGCCGGGCCGATGAAGCGGTTGCCCTTCCTGCTGCGACCGGGCTGGATCGCCCTCGCCTTGGTGGTGGCGATGTTCACCTATCTGGCTCTGACCGTGCTGGCGCCGTGGCAACTCGGTAAGAACAGCCGCACATCGCTGGAGAACCGTCAGATCGAGGCCTCGCTGACCGCGGACCCGGTGCCGGTGACGTCGATTCTGCAGCGCCAGGATTCATCGGCTCCGGACGCACAGTGGCGGCAGGTGACGGCGACGGGCCGTTATCTGCCCGACGCCGAGGTGCTGGCGCGGCTCCGGGTGATCGACGGCGCACCCGCCTATGAAGTGCTCACCGCGTTCGCGGTGGACGGGGGTCCGACGGTGCTGGTCAACCGGGGCTATGTGCGGCCCACCCAGGGCACCGCGGTTCCTGCGGTTCCGGATCCCCCGACCGGCACGGTGAACCTCACCGCGCGGTTGCGCGACTCCGAGACAGCGCCCACCGATGACAAGCAACCGTTCACCGAGGCAGGTTTTCAGCAGGTGTACGCGATTGACACCAGCCAGATAGCCGGGCTCATCAAGACCTCGCTCACCGGTTCGTACCTGCAACTGGTGGAAAACCAGCCGGGGGCACTGAAAGTGCTCCAGCTGCCCAAACTGGATGCCGGGCCGTTCCTGTCCTACGGAATCCAGTGGATCGCGTTCGGCATCATCGCTCCGCTGGGGCTTGGCTACTTCGTGTATTCGGAGTTGCGGATACGCCGCCGTGAGGCGGCCCGGCGCGCACAGGCCGAAACCGGCACAGCCGTGGATGTTCCGCTCAGCGCCGAGGACAAGCTGGCCGACCGATATGGACGACGACGCTGATCCCGGACGCTGATCCCGGCGCTGATCCCGACCGCCACCGCGAGTGCGGCCGCCTGAACCATCCGCGACAGCCGGACCGCCCTGCGCAGGTCGGTGATGTCCGGGGCTGGGCCGTCGCCGAGGGTGGGGCGGATCTCCAACTGGTGGCGGTACTGCGTCGGCCCACCCAGACGCACCCCGAGGGCCCCCGCGAAGGCGGCCTCGACCACCCCGGCGTTCGGGCTCGGGTGACGCGCGGCGTCGCGGTGCCACGCCCGCGCCGCTGATACCGCCGATCCACCGACCAGCGGTGCGCACACCACGGCGAGGGCGCCGGTCAACCGGGCCGGCAGGTAGTTGGCGACATCGTCGGATCGCGCTGCCGCCCAACCAAATCGGGCATACCGCGGGGAGCGGTTCCCGATCATTGCGTCCAGCGTGTTGATCGCCCGGTAGGCCAGCACAGCGGGGGCTCCGCCCAGCGCGACCCACACCAGCGGAGCCACCTGGGCGTCGGAGGTGTTCTCGGCGACCGATTCACACGCCGCCCGGGTCAGACCGCCGGCATCGAGGACGGCGGGATCGCGACCGCACAGCGCGGGCAACAGGTCCCGCGCACCGTCGATGTCGCCGGCGGCAAGCAGATCGGCCATCGCCGCACCAGTGCGCGCCAGGGTGGTTCCGCCCAGCGCCGCCCAGGTGGCTGCCGCGATCAGAGCCACGCCCGTGCCGCCGCGGACACGGCGCTCCACCACGGTGGCGGTGGCCGTCAGCACGCTGACCAGGACTGCCCAGTGAGCCGCTCCGGCCAACCCGCTGTCCCGGTAGGTGATCGACTCAAGACCCGACGCGCACCGGCCAAACCCCGCCACCGGATGACCGCGCCGCGGATCACCCAGCAGCGCATCGGCGAGACAGCCGGTCAGGATGCCGACCGGCCGCAACCCGCGGATACCGACCACCCCGGCAGCCTCTCACACTCCACGGGCCGCAATTTCTGTCGGTGGCCTCCCCTATCTTGTGGTTCCGGGGAGGGCAAGATGACAGGGACATGGCCGGAGTATCTGCGACGGATCACCGCCGGGGAGACCCAAAGCCAGATCGCGCAACGGACCGGGATCGGGCGGTTATCGGTCTGCCACTGGTTACACGGTAAGACCAGGCCCAAGCCGGAGACCGTCATCGCGGTGGCGCGGGTGTATGACCGCTCGCCGATCGAGGCCCTGCTGGCCGCCGGGTATCTCAACCACACCGAGGTGCGGCTGCCGATCGAGCACAGGTCCTCGCCGCGTGATCTGCCGGCTGAGGAGCTCGCCGCGGAGGTGCGCCGGCGACTGATCGAACTGGAAGCTCAGAACTCGCCCGAGTGACCTAGAAAACCACGGTCTGATTGCCGTAGCGGATAACCCGGTCCTCACAGTGCCACTGCACGGCCCGCGACAGCACGGCCCGTTCCACGTCCGCGCCGAGGCGCACCAGGTCCTCAACGCTGTGCCGGTGGTCCACCCGCACCACATCCTGCTCGATGATCGGCCCCTCATCGAGGTCTTCAGTGACGTAGTGCGCGGTCGCACCGACAAGTTTCACGCCACGCTCCTTGGCCCGCCGGTACGGCGCCGCACCGATGAACGCGGGCAGGAAGGAGTGGTGGATGTTGATCATCGGGCAGCCGACCTGAGCCAGAAAGTGCGGGCTCAGCACCTGCATATAGCGGGCCAGCACCACCAGATCGACGTTTCCGCGCAACAACTCCAGTTGGCGTTCTTCGGCCTGCTCGCGAATGTCCTTGCTGGCCGGCACGTGGATGAAGGGAACACCGAATGGCCGCACCTGATCGGCCAGGTCGGGATGGTTGGCGATGACCATCACCACCGACATGTCCAGTTCGCCACGGCGGCTGCGCCACAGCAGATCCAAGACGCAGTGGTCCTCGGTTGAGGCCATCAGTGCGACCCGCTTGGGCTTGGCCGCCTCGGTCAGCCGGAAGTCGATGTCGAACGGCTCGGCCACCCGGCTGGCGAACTCGCGCTCCAGTTCCGGACGGGCGGCCGCCAGCCCGGGCAGGTGGAAGATGGTGCGCTGCATGAAGATCCCACCGGTCTGCTGGGTGGAATGCTGGTCGAGGGAGATGATGTTGGCGCCGGACTGCGCCAGGAATGTGGTGACCGCGGCTACCAGGCCCGGCCGATCGTCGCAGCGCACCAAGAGGCGGCCGATGTCCTTGACCGGCAGCGGCGGGTGCCCCGGTGGGAACTGGCCCCCGCCGCTGGTGGTCATGCCGCTAGTGCTCATTGGGCCCGCCCCCGGACAAGTAGCGGGTGACATCGATGATCTGGGCGATGAAATGTTCCACCTCGCCATCGGGCCCGCGGATGCAGCTGAAGGACAAATCAGCCCAGACCCGGTGACCGTCGGCATGGATGTACTGCTTGAGGCCCCGGTAGGTTTCGCGCCGGCCCGCAATCATGTCGGCGACCGCTTGTTGTTCGTCGCTGAGGCTCTCCGGCGCGGTGAGCTCCTGCCAGGTCATGGTGAGCAGGGTGTCGATGTCGTAGCCCACGAGCGTCGCCATCGCCTGATTGACCAGGACTAGACCGCCGTCGGGGGTGGCGAGCGCGGCCGGGACGGCGGAGAAGTCCATCAGCTTGCGGTAGCGCTGGTCGCGTTGCGCCGCCTCCAGGCGGACGGTCACGTCGCGCCAGGTGACCGTGATCAGATCGGCGCCCGCACGCGTGGCCCGGATGTCCAATCGCCGTTGCTGGTCAAAATGCTGATAGGAGAAATCGTTCAATACCAAAGGCTCGTCGTTCTCGAGGCAGTGCGCGTAGCGCTGTGGCAATCCCGACGATTCGAAAACCGGAAGCACTTGCAGAAGCCGCTGGCCCAGCAACTCCGATCGGGGTAGCCCCACTTCGGCACAGGCAGCGCGGTTGAGGTCGCGGCAGACGAAATCCGCAATCACGCCGTGGTCATCTCGGACCGCTTCGAACAGGACCACCGGATCGATCAGCGCATCGGCCCAGACCCGCATGAGCACAACCGCGCGGCGGGCCGCCTCCACTGCTTGGTCGGTAGCCAGCGAACCCTGGTCGTCCGCGTCGGATCGCAGCAGACTCTCGATGCCGGGCCAGGGGCGATCTCGTCCAGCAGCGCCGAGAACTCCGTGCAGGAAGATGTCGATGACCTGTTCGGCATACTCCGGGCGCACCGGGGTGTCGGCGAAGATGACGTCATAGTAGAAGGCGGCGCCGAACACTCGGATCGCCTCGTCGGGAATGATGCCGTCGCGCAGTTGGCCGCGGTCAGCAGCCCGGCGCAGAATCTGTGCGGCGGAGTCGAACCGGGCTTTCCAGAAATCGGCGGAGATCTCGGCGAGGTCGACGTCGCCGCTACCCGGCAGGACCCGCCGGAACAGCGCTCGGCCTGTGGCCGTCCGCGAGTTGCCCACCGCCAGGGCCGATACGACGTCAAGGTCGGTATAGATGCTGCCGGTGTCGGCGCTGCCTTCGAGGGCGATCGAACGGGCCAGCATGACCTCCATCAGCAGCACCCTGCGGTCATGCCAACGCGCGCGGATCGCGCCGGGGGCGACCCCGGCCCGGCGGGCCACACCATCGATGGCGAACCGGTCGATTCCCGATTCGAGCAGTTCAGCAAGGACCGCTTCGAAGATACGGTCCTTCGACTCAGGCGACATGGCCCCGGGGTCGTCGCGCACCGACAAACCCTGCCCCTAACCCCGCGTAGTGATGGCTAGATCTTACCCGCCCGCGGGTTCTACTTAGGTCACGGTTAGTGCACCACTGTTGTTTGCCAGCTTGGCGTCGACGAGCGTGGCGCTCACCAGCCTGGTGGTCAGCGCCGCGACCACGACGCGACCTACATACGCTGATGCACACATACCCGGTTCCCCGACCTTGAAATGTCGCTGACCGCACGATGCTGGCCCCGCCGCCCACGCCGCAGTCAGGGGCGAAAGTCACTGGCCGACAGGTGATCTGAACTGGTGGGCGCGGAGGGTTTCGAACCCCCGACCGCTGGTGTGTAAAACCAGAGCTCTACCACTGAGCTACACGCCCCGGGACACGGGCAGCACGCCCGTGCCCGCGCAGGCTACCGCTGCCCGCGTGGATTTCAAAAGTCCGGCCGCTCAGACCTTCAGCGCCGCCAAGGCCTCGGTCCAGACCGCTTGGTCACGAGCTTCGCCCGGCTGATTGCACTCGGCGAACCGGACGACTCCCGAACGGTCGATGACGAAAGTGCCGCGGTTGGCGAAGCCGGAATCGGAATTGAAGACCCCGTAGGCCTGCGCCACCTCACCGTGCGGCCAGAAATCCGAGAGCACCGGGAAGGTGAATCCACTCTCGGTGGCCCAGATCTTGTGGGTCGGCGGCGGACCCACCGAGATGGCTAGTGCGGCGGTGTCATCGTTGTCGTAGCTGGGCAGATTGTCCCGAACCTCGTCGAGCTCGCCCTGGCAGATGCCGGTGAAAGCCAGCGGGAAGAACACCAGCAGCACGTTCTTCTTTCCGCGGAAGTCACTCAGGGTGACCGGCTGGCCGTCCTGGTCTTTGAGGGTGAAGTCGGGTGCCCGGGTACCAACTGCCAGTGTCATGAACGCCTCCCAGCTGCTTTCGATTTAGGTTGCACCAGGCGGCTGCCGATCCAGTTACCCAGGTTGGCCGACGACGTCTGCATCAGACCGGCGGTCGGCGCTGCCTCGGCGATATCAGCCGGAAGTACGTGGCCGGGTTTCCCGGTTTTGGGGGTGAGTACCCAGATCACGCCGTCCTCGGCCAGCGGCGCAATGGCGTCCATCAACCGATCTACGAGGTCCCCGTCCTCCTCGCGCCACCACAGCAGCACCACGTCGACGACCTCGTCGGCGTCCTCGTCGAGGAGGTCGCTGCCGCAGGCCTCCTCGATGTCGGCCCGGATCTCGTCGTCGGTGTCATCGTCCCAGCCCAACTCCTGGACGATCTGATCGTGGTGGATGCCCAGCCTCTGGGCATAACTGCGCCCGCTGTCACCCGCGGCGACCACCGTCGCAACCTCCTTGTCGTGGTACCGGCTTGTCGTGATTCCGGTTTTGGTGCGCATATCGTCGCACGCCGCCGACTGGTTCTAGTAGGTGGCGTCGCAAAGTCGTAAAACATCGGACCGGGCGGCGTTGAGATCGTCGATGACCTGGTTGAACTCGGACGGATCAACGTTGCCGGTGATCGCCTCGGCCGTCGTGCGGGCACCGTCGACCCACTCCATGAACGCATCTTTGACCTCGTCGGGGACGATGTCGCTGATGCTGGTCTCCACCGCGTCCGCGCTCTGGTTGAGCGAGTCGACAGCCGGGCCCTCCGCGGACGTCGTGTCCCCGTCCGCCTCGTTGAACGCGCTCACATAGGCGTTGACCGCGTCGATGGCGTCGGCACTGGTGGTCGACAACGTCTCGCAGGTGGTGTGGACGGCCCGAGTGGTCATCGAAGCCTGTCGTTGCGCTTCGCGGGCGCTGGAACTGGCCGCCGACTGCGAGGACGAGACCGCCATCGAGGTGCGATAGGCCGGTGCGTCGCCGGCATTGGCGGTGGGATCCCCCTCGGTGACCGCAGTGCAACCCACCACCGTCATGCAGATCGCGGCGACCCCGCCGGCCAGCAGTCCGGCGACCCGCGCTCCGCGCACGTTCCCGCTCAGCACGTGCCTGACGTTACCGGGTCGCGGTCGGATTCGCGTCCGCCAACATGGGTCCGCCAGCCGCTCAAGTGCGGCACGATAGGACTCGCATCATCCGATCGACTGCCCAGCCAGCGAGGAGCGGAATTGACCACCCAGTTCACCCGCGATCAGCCGACTCAAAGCTCCGGCGGCCCAAACGAATCCGAACGGGTCCGGGTCATCCGGGAGGGCGTCGCGTCCTACCTGCCTGATATCGACGCCGACGAAACCTCCGAGTGGCTCGAATCGTTCGACGACATGCTGGCCCGCTCCGGCCCGGCCCGGGCGCGCTACCTGATGTTGCGACTGTTGGAGCGTGCCGGTGAGCAGCGCGTGGCGATACCTGCCCTGACCTCGACCGACTACGTCAACACCATTCCTACCGAGCTCGAGCCCTGGTTCCCCGGCGATGAGGACGTCGAACGTCGATACCGCCGGTGGATCCGGTGGAACGCCGCGATCATGGTGCACCGCGCCCAGCGTCCCGGTGTGGGTGTAGGCGGACACATCTCCACATATGCGTCCTCGGCTGCGCTCTATGAGGTCGGCTTCAACCACTTCTTCCGCGGCAAGTCCCATCCCGGCGGCGGCGACCAGGTGTTCATCCAGGGGCACGGCGCACCCGGCATCTATGCCCGTGCGTTTCTCGAGGGCCGGCTCACCGAGGATCGACTCGACGGATTCCGCCAGGAGCACAGCCACCCGGGCGGCGGTCTGCCGTCCTATCCGCACCCGCGGTTGATGCCCGACTTCTGGGAGTTCCCGACGGTGTCGATGGGCCTGGGCCCGATGAACGCCATCTTCCAGGCCCGCTTCAACCACTATCTGGACGACCGCGGTATCAAGGACACCTCCGACCAGCACGTCTGGGCGTTCCTGGGCGACGGCGAGATGGACGAACCGGAAAGTCGCGGGCAAATCCAGATCGCCGCCAACGAGGCCCTGGACAACCTGACCTTCGTCGTCAACTGCAACCTGCAGCGTCTCGACGGCCCGGTCCGCGGCAACGGCAAGATCATCCAGGAACTGGAGTCCTTCTTCCGGGGCGCCGGCTGGAACGTCATCAAAGTCGTGTGGGGACGGGAGTGGGACGCCCTGCTGCACGCCGATAAAGACGGCGCGCTGGTGAACCTGATGAACACCACCCCCGACGGGGACTACCAGACCTACCGCGCCAACAACGGCACCTACGTCCGCGAGCACTTCTTCGGCCGGGATCCCCGCACCAAGGCACTGGTGGCGAACATCTCCGACGACGACATCTGGAACCTCAAACGCGGCGGCCACGACTACCGCAAGGTTTACGCTGCCTACCGGGCCGCGATGGAACATAAGGGTCAGCCCACGGTGATCCTGGCCAAGACCATCAAGGGCTACACCCTGGGCGCCCACTTCCAGGGCCGCAACGCCACTCACCAGATGAAAAAGCTTGCGCTGCAGGACCTCAAGGATTTCCGCGACGCGATCCGCATCCCGATCAGCGATGCGCAGCTCGAAGAGAACCCCTACCTGCCGCCCTACTACCACCCCGGCCCGGATGCCCCGGAGATCCGCTATCTGCTCGATCGGCGCACCGCCCTGGGTGGCTTCCTGCCGCAGCGGCGCACCACCTCCAAGGCCCTGACCCTGCCGCCGCGAGACGTCTACAAACCGCTCAAGGGCGGCTCCGGCAACCAGCAGGTGGCCACCACGATGGCGACCGTGCGGGTGTTCAAGGAACTACTGCGCGAGTCCGGCGAGAACGCGGTGGGCAAGCGCATCGTGCCGATCATCCCCGACGAGGCCCGCACGTTCGGTATGGACTCGTGGTTCCCGACGCTGAAGATCTACAACCGCAACGGCCAGCTCTACACCGCCGTCGATGCGCAGCTGATGCTGGCCTACAAGGAAAGCCCCACCGGCCAGATCCTGCACGAAGGCATCAACGAGGCGGGCTCCTGCGCGTCCTTCACCGCGGTCGGCACGTCGTATTCGACGCACAACGAGCCGATGATCCCCGTCTACATCTTCTACTCGATGTTCGGTTTCCAGCGCACCGGCGACAGCTTCTGGGCGGCGGCCGACCAGATGGCCCGCGGTTTCGTTCTGGGTGCCACAGCCGGACGGACCACCCTCACCGGTGAGGGCTTGCAGCATGCCGACGGCCACTCCCAGCTGCTGGCCTCCACCAACCCGGCGGTGGTGGCCTACGACCCGGCCTTCGCCTACGAGGTGGCCTACATCATCGAAAGCGGCCTGGCCCGGATGTTCGGGGAGAACCCGGAGAACATCTTCTTCTACATCACCATCTACAACGAGCCCTACGTCCAGCCGGCCGAACCGGAGAACCTCGATGTCGAGCAGTTGCTGAGCGGGATGTACCGGTTCCGTGCGGCTCCCGAGAAACGCAGCAGCACAGCACAAATCCTGGCATCGGGGGTGTCGATGCCCGACGCGCTGCGGGCCGCCGAGATGCTCGCGCAGCGTTGGGACGTCGCAGCCGACGTGTGGTCGGTGACCAGTTGGAACGAACTGCACCGCGACGGCCTGGCCGTCGAGAGGGAACGCCTTCGCCATCCCGACCGGCAGGTCCGAACCCCGTTCGTCACCGAGATGCTCGCCAGGACGACCGGCCCGGTGGTGGCGGTGTCGGACTGGATGCGGGCGGTGCCCGATCAGATCCGGCAATGGGTGCCGGGCACCTACCTCACGCTGGGCACCGACGGGTTCGGCTTCTCCGATACCCGGCCGGCGGCCCGCCGTTACTTCAA
>NZ_JBILVF010000031.1:0-29829 GCF_044370595.1 Mycobacterium sp. | reverse complement strand
TCGCCGGTGACGATCACCAGCCGGGGCCGGCCGGTGGCCGTACTGTCGCCCTTGCGGCCGCGGCCGCGGTCCTTCGGGCAGCTTCCGAACATGGCGATCGGTGCCGATTTCGACGAGCCGCTGCCAGCATCGGAACTGGCAGCGTGGGAGGGAACCGCCGGTGGCGGACACGCCGGCGAGTGACGAGCCCACGCCGCTGGTGGTTCACAAGGCGATCCTTCTGGATACCCACACGCTGCTGTGGCTCGTGAGTGCTCCCGGTGAGGTGTCGGCCCATGCCCGCGAGGTGATCAGCGACCCCGCCCGCAACGTCGCAGTCTCCGCCGCCACAGCCTGGGAGATCGCGATCAAGACCCGCCTCGGACGACTCGACGGGGAGCCACTGCTCTCCGCGTGGCCGGAGATCATCGCGGCGATGGGCCTGACTGAATTGGCGATCGAGGGTGCCGACGCGATCGTCGCCGGCCGGCTGCGGTGGGATCACCGCGACCCGTTCGACCGGATGATTGTGGCTCAGGCCGCGCGGCGCGGCCTGACAATCGCCACCCGTGACGCGGAGATCCTCAGCGCCGCGTTGACGCCGACTCTGAAGGTCTGACGAGCCGGGGTTCCGCGACCTGTGCCCGGCCCCAGATTGTTCATAGAAATTTAATTCATAATCGTTGGTTCGTACGTCTTGGTGTTCGGGCACCTCGGGCGGCGGGTGTCCTGCCCGGGAGTTTCCGGTTTCTCGCGCACCACGACCACATCGACCGCACGACCCTCATCGACGTCGATGTCCATGATTGTATGAGGTTGCTGACCGCACCATCGAGCGCCCATACGCTCAGAATTACACAGGCGAGCAGTCCGAAACCACCACTGCCGGTCAAGTTTTCACCGCCCACCTACCGACAGGACGAACACCCACCATGGCCATTTAGACCATCGCCGGCGCCATCTTCGCCGGCACCGCCGCCGCCATCATCTCCGCACCGGTCGCCGCCGCCGGCTCCGCCGCCTGCAACGACGACGGCCCGACCTCGATATGCACCCGCAACGGGCACAACGCGATCTACGCCGAACCCCGCCAGACCGGTCCCAACCTCATGATGGCGCCCGGCTTACCCTTCGGCTTCGGGAACATGCCGATCATGGCCGTGGACTAGACACCCAGGCTGGCGTGGGCGGCTGCATCCGTCAGAGTGGATTGCCGATGAAGGGAACGTCCCGGGCGAGCAGATCGTCCCAGGTGTCCCGGCGCACCACGAGCCGAGGGTTCCCGTCGGAGACAAGGACCACGGGAATGCGTCGCGCTCCGTTGTACTGGTTGGACATTGTGTAGCAGTAGGCCCCGGTGACTGGGACGGCGAGAAGATCGCCCACCACGGGATCCTGAAGCGGCACACCGTCGATGAGTTGATCACCGGACTCGCAGTGACGGCCCACCACGTTGACGGTGTCCCCGCCGCCGAGCCGATTGACCACGGTCGCCTCGAATCGCTGCCCGTACAGCGAGACCTCGAGGTTGTCGCCCATCCCGCCGTCGATCGCGACGTGGGTGACCTCGCCGCGCTTGACCGTAGTGACCCGGTACACCGTGCACGCCGTCGCAGCGGTCATCGAACGTCCCGGCTCGACAAGGATTTGCGCCTGCGCGGGCAGGAGGTTCCGCGCTTGATTCACCAGGGCGGCGGCGTACTCGTCCAGCGCCGGGGGGTGATCGGCGTAGGTGTAGCGGACACCCAACCCGCCGCCGAAGTCGTAGACGTCAAACTCGCCCAATTCGGCGATGGGTGCTACCGCTGCCGCCAGCTGGTCGACGTTGAGGATCTGCGAGCCGACGTGCGTGTGCACCCCGTCGCAGCGCATTCGCTGGCTGCGCCGGATTCGGGCAATCGCCGCCCGGGCCGCCTCGGGGTCCAGTCCGAACTTCGAACCGGCATGACCGGTCGCGACAGCCGCATAGGTGTCGGCCTGGACGCCGGGAATGACTCGCACCAGGCATGGCTGGCGGCGCCCGGGGTCGACGATCCGCTCAAGGCGGTCGATGTCGTCCTCGTTGTCGACGACCACTAGGCCAACGCCGTGGTGGATGGCCATCTCCAGCTCTTCGTCGGTTTTCGCATTGCCGTGCAACACCATCCGAGCCGGGTCCGCCCCGGCCGCCAAGGCGGTGACGATCTCGCCGCCGCCGGCCACGTCGAGCAGCAGACGTTCTTCGGTCATCAGGCGCTGAATGGCCGTGCAGGGAAAGGCCTTCGACGCGAAGGCCACGTCCGATCTGGGCCAACGGTTGCGAAAGGCTGCGAGATAGTCCCGGGCGCGCTGGCGGACGGCATCCTCGGCGACCACCATCACCGGGGTGCCGAACTCCTCGGCGAGCGCCGTCAGCCGGCAACCACCGACAACCAACTCGCCCTCGTCATCGACGAGCGAACCGGGCGGGAACAGTCCGAGTACGTCGATCATCGCTCCTCACCGCCGCGGTCCGGCCATACTGCGGATGCCGTGGCTGTTCGTGATCAATCTATCCGTGACCCAAGACGGAACTCGCCGCCATTGCTGGTAATTCCCGAATGAGAGAAGGGAAGACCATCGTGAACAACACCGCCGCCCCTGCCGCCGCGTCCACTGCCGAGCTGTTCATCAAGACACCTGCAATTATCTCAAAGACCAATCGTGTGGAACCCAACCTTCGACGATCTCGTTCGGCATCGTCCCCACAATGCGTTGGGACGCACGACGGGAGCTATCTGCTCTGCGGCCCCCCGCCTGATGCTAGAGACAGCTTCCTCCCGCTCTTCCGGCTTTGGCGGTGGCCGTACTACCCGGTGAGTTCGTCGAGGAACTCACCGGCGGCGTCGATGTAGGTGTCGACGTCGGCCTCGGTGATGGGATAGGACACCGAGGGGCCGGCGGTGGCGATGGAGTCCCAGATACCACGGTTGAGGAGGAAGACTTTGCGGGCGTCGGCGAGGGGCAGGACCAGTGAGGCGAAGCTCTCCGCTCCGGTGCGCGGGGCCTGCGGGGTGAGACGGAACTGGATACGTCCGCCGAGCCGGTCGATGGTCCACGGGAGACCGACCCGGTCGACCTCGCGCTGCAGTCCGGTCTGCAGCCGCTGACCCAGGGCGTCGACGCGCCGGCCCGCTTCGGGGGTGAAGATCTCGGCGAGCCCGACCCGCGCAGCGGCAATGGACAATGCATTGCCGTAGAGAGTGCCGCCCACGGCGAGACCGTGCGCGTCACCGGTGTCGAGCAGGCCGGGGTCGTGGTCACGGTTTGCGACGAGCACCTCGGCGATCGCGTCGGTCATCCCGATCACCCCGATCGGGACGCCGCCGCCGATCCCCTTGCCGCCGGTGAGCATGTCGGGCTTGAGGCCGAATTCGGTTGTGCCCCCGCCGTGGACGGCGAACTGTACGTGGGTCTCGTCGACGATGAGAACGGCGCCGGCTGCGCGCACGTCGGTGTTCAGCGACGCGACGAACTCCGGTGACGGCAGCACCAGCCCGCAGTTGGTGAGCGCGGACTCGACCAGGACTGCGGCGACGTCGCCACGCGCGAGACGAGCGCGAAGTGCGTCGGCGTCGTTGTAGGGGAGGACATCAGTGGTCTGCGCGGTGGAGGGGTCGAGTCCGGTGAGGTCGGCGTCCATGCCGCCGTCGTTGCGCGACCACAGCGTCTGGTCGAGGTGTCCGTGGTACTTGCCGTCGAAGATGAGCACGGTCGAGCGTCCGGTGGCCACCCGGGCGATGCGCAGGGCGTCGGTGTTCGCACCGGTCGCTGAGAGGGTGAACTGCCATTGCGGCAGGCCGAAACGCTCGGTGAGCAGCCGGCACACCTCTACGGTGTCGGTGGTCGGCAGCAGGAAGTGGTTGCCCAGCAGGGCCTGCTCCTGGATCGCGCGCACGATCGACTCTGGGGCGAAGCCGGCGGGCATCGCCAGATCGCAGGCGTTGAAGTCCAGGTAAATATTGCCGTCCAGATCCTCGAACCGGGGTCCCGATCCGCGGACGGCCACGACGGGGGCATGTCGGTATAGCGAGCGCATCCAGGCCATCGGGACACCGCCGGGCATCACCTGCTCGGCGTCAGCCAGCCACCGGGCCGAGCGCGGGGTCCGCTCGCCGAAGGTCTTAAGTTCCCTGTCGATCATCGCGCGTGCACTGAGGATCAGCGCGTCGTCGACGTGCGGGTATTGGGATGCCTTCATGGTGGATCTCGTCACTTGTTGCGGGCTTGGTCGGCCGTTTGGAGTGGTGCGCCGACGCTACCGCGGTGATTGATAATTTGTCTAGCTTGGACATATAGTCCATAACCATGGCAGTGTCTCGGCGCGACCATCGTTCCCAGATTCCCGCGGACGTGGCTGCGGCAGCCACCGCCCTGACGACTCTGTTCCACCCCCATGTCGAGGTCGCGCTGCACGACGTCGCACGGGATCGGCTGGTCGCGATCTGGAACGCGTTCTCGGCCCGGAAGCCCGGCGAGGAGTCCCTGCTAGATCCGGAGCAGCTCGCCGGTCTGCCCCAAGGACAGGTCCTGGGCCCCTACGAGCAGATCGAACGGCAGGGCCGCCGGCTGTCGTCGGTCAGCGTGCGCGTCGATGAGGGCCGAATGCTGTTGTGCATCAACTTCGACCGGTCGGCCATCGACTCGGCGGCGCTGCTGCTGTCTACTTTCGCCGCACCGAGGGAAGAGCAGCCGGAGGCACTGTTCCAGCGGGACTGGCGGGCGACGGTGAACGGCCTGATCGAGGACTGGTGCCGATCGAACGGAGTGCCCCGGTCGGCACTGAGCCGGGAGGACCGCCTATCCATCGTGGCCGATCTGGACAAGCGGGGTGTCTTCGACACCCGCAACGCCGCCGAACACGTCGCCGCCGCACTGGGGGTGTCACGTGCGACCGTGTACAACCTACGCAAGGATCTGTCTCGAATACGGGCCGCATGATCGGAGTCATCACCCCTGACCAGCTCCACGACGCGGTGAGCTGGATTGCGCCCGGAACTCATCTGACCGCGATGGGCGCCGACATCCTCGGCAAACTGGTTGGATATCGAGGTGACCAGTCGCGAAGCACCCCGTGGACTTCTCCGGATCGGCTTATGGGCTGGCGTCGCCTACTTCTGCTGCATGGCCGCGGCGCACTTCTTCGGCCTGAAGTACCCGCTGCTTTTCGTGTACTACGACGTCCCTTTTTATGCCTATCAGGACAAGATCATTTCCTTTGCGGTGGTGGCCTACGTCTGCCTCTTCGTGAATGCGGCCCTGAACCGGAGCGCGGTGCCCTTCGCCTTGATCGCCTTGGGGGTCACCGTTCTCGGATTGTCGGCCGTCAATGTCTCGGCCGCGCTGGCGGCGGTTCTCGACGGCCGCCCAACTCGTGTCTATTGGCTCCAGACGGGTCTAATAGCCGCATACTTCGTGTGGCTGCTCGTGCTGTACTTCACCAACGGCCGGCGGGAGTCAAACGGGTCCCTGAGCGCCCCCGGTACCGCCGAGTAGCGTTGGGCGCCAGCCATGTTCATCCCGCCGCCGTTCCAGGTTCCCGACGCGGGAGTTCGCCGCATGCTGCAGGATGCGACGCTGGCCTATCTGGTCACGCCCGCGGAGCGCGGGTTGCACGTGACGCCGCTCCCGGTCCGATACGATGTCGAACGGAACAGCCTGACCGGACATGTCTCCCGGGCCAACCCGCACTGGCGTGACCCC
The DNA here is from genome assembly GCF_044370595.1 of Mycobacterium sp. Taxonomy (GTDB): domain Bacteria; phylum Actinomycetota; class Actinomycetes; order Mycobacteriales; family Mycobacteriaceae; genus Mycobacterium. The sequence continues at coordinate 24,129 of NZ_JBILVF010000031.1, read as the reverse complement.
GGACCTAACACGGAGTCACTGGCGATCCTGCCCGGAATGGATGGCTACATCTCACCGTCGCTGTATGCCACCAAGGCTGAAACGGGGGAGGTGGTCCCGACGTGGAACTACGAGGTGGTCGTGGCATACGGGCGGTTGGATATCCACGACGATCCGGTCTGGCTCCGCAGACAGGTCGGGGAACTCACCGACCATCATGAAGCCCGGCAACAGCACCCGTGGTCAGTCGAGGATTCCCCGGAATCGTTTGTGGACAGGCAGTTACGGGCCATCGTCGGTGTCGAGTTGGTTATCTCGCGCTGGGAGGGCAAGGCGAAGATGTCACAGAACCAGCCCGAGGCGAACCGGCGCAGCGTCATCGCCGGCCTCGCCGCCTCTGCGGATAGCGCGGATCAAGAGCTCGTCCGCCGGATCATCGCCCACGGTACGGATTGACCTAGCCTCGTCCACCAGCGTCAAGTCACGGAATTGGTTCACGGGGAGGCGCGCCGAGAGGCGCGCTGCTACTGCAGGTTCCCACGGCCGACGACCACTTTCTTATTTGGATGACATCAGCTTGGCCAAATTGCCACTTCGTTGAGAAACCATCTGGAAGTTCCTCCAACCATCGCACCGGCGGGCAGTTCGCCCCTTCGGCAATCGCACAACCGTACGGTTCTCAGACTCAACCCGACGTTAACGGGTGAAACCGGGAGCGCATCAGGGTCAAAAGACCCCTCCCCACGGGCCTCAATGAGTCCGCGTGGGTCGCGGCGAGGGCACCGCCCACGCCGCCGTCACCTCGGTGGCGAAATCACCACGTGGACAGGCGAATTCAGACCTCTGCTTGTTGGCTTTGCCCGGCCGGGCCGCTCGGCCCCCAGGCCTGCCATATCTGAATGGCGAACCAGCCCGCCGACATCCCGATGAACCCGCCCGCGACGATATCGCTGACGAAATGGAAATCGCTGGTCACGAGCGTCGCCGCCACCAGACCGATCACCGTCGCGTAGACGATCCGGCCGCGCGGGTACCACCACCACAGAACGGCGAACACCGCGGTGATCGTCGCGGTCGTCCCCGACGGGAATGACGAGTAGGCCTCGCCGCCGCGGAAGAAGTCGAACCGGAAGACGCCGTCGCGGATGTAGGACGGGTTGTCGTCGACCCACGTCTCGGGCCAGGTGCGGCCGAACGCCAACTGCAGCTGGTCCTTGATCGCACGGGTCACGATCACCGTGCAGGCTGTCAGGAACAGCGTGGCCGTCAGCCGCGACGGCCGGTGCCGGGGAGCGGCGGCCGTGAGCAGGGCGCAGGCCACGATGATCACCAGCGCCGCCTCGTCGGCCCAGCGGTGCAACTCCACCGTCCAGCGCAGCAGACCGAGTGGGCGGGTGTGCTCGCTCATGTAGGAAGCGACGGGACGGTCGACCAGGAGCATGCTCGCCACGACGACGGCGACGCATCCGGCGAGTATGGTCAGCCAGCGACGCAGCGGAGATGCCAAACGGAGACCGGGCACCGCATGAGGGTACGCATACAGCACGGTGGTCAGGTCGAATCGGATTCATCAGTAGTCGGGACGGTGGCGTCGAAGGGCCTGGGTGCGGGTAGCGCCGGGGTGGGGCCAGCCGGCGGGGTGATCACCGCTGTGGGGGCCGCAGTGGCGGCCGCCGTCACCGGCTGCGGGGGTGGGCTGGGGAAGCGGCTCAGCTTGCAGCGCTGGCCCTCCCGCGCAACGAACGACGCGCCGACGCCGCCGCACGCCGCCGGCGTCAACGCGCTCGCCGCAATCGTTGACGTTGTCGGCAAAGACACGATCGACCGCTGGGCCGCGGAAGATCAGGTGTGTCGGCAGTACGCCTAGCTTTGGCCAAGGTCCACGATGACCGTCACCGTGAAGTAAGCGTTTTAGGCCCGCACCCGGGTGAATCGGTGCAGTACCCCCGCCACCGGGATGCTCAACGCCAACGAGTGGACCCTCGAAGGTCAGTGGCGTCGGGGATTACGACCGGGCCTTCGGGGTGGACTTCGCCGGCACCCTTATTCGCAAGGAGGGCCTCCCCTGCCCCGGTTCAGGAACTGAACTCGAAGGAGGCGTACTTCGCATTGGCTTCCTCGCTCAGCTTGCTGTCGTAGGTCTGTAGCCCTCCCAGGAAGAAGGCGCTGTACTTCTTCTTCCCTTCGATGTTGTCGTTCTGGATCCACGACTTGACCTTGTCGAAGACCGTCAGCTTCGAGATCTCCTGGACGGTCTCGGCCCAGCGGACCTGCGCCTCGGCATTCGCTTCGACCGACTGCTGTTGCCGTGCGCGAGCCTCCTCGACCAATTGGGCGATAAAACCAACTTGCAGCTCGATCGACGGCAGCATGTTCGCGAAAGGACCTCCCGGTCCGGTCACAGTGAAGAAGTTGGGGAACCCGGAAACGCTGACTCCGTAGAGAGCGTTCGACTCGTCTTTCCAGGCATCGAACAATCTCACGCCGTGTCGGCCGGCGATGTCGATGTTTCGGTAGGCTCCGTCGACGCCATCAAAACCAGTCGCGTAGACGATGACGTCGGCATCGAACGTCTGCCCGTCTTGCAATTTCACACCGGTCGGCGCGATCTCTGCGATTTCGTTCTCGCTGATGTCGACTAGGGATACATGCGGCTCGTTGAAAGCTTCGTAGTAGCCATCTGCGGACAGTGGCCTGCCTCCGTAGAGACCGGTCGGTTGGAGCAGGGCGGCGGTCTCGGGGTCTTCGACGATCGACGCTATCTTGCTGCGCACGAAAGCTGCCGCGGTCTCATTGGCCTCCTCATTGGTGGCAATGTCGGAGAATGTCTCGAAGAAGAAGCGGAAGCCGCCACCCTTATTCCAGACTCGCTCATACACTTCCTGGCGTTCTGCTTCGGAAACCGCTAAGGCGGATTGACTGCCCTCGACGAACCCCATCGCGAATAAGGAATTGAAGACTGTGTCCCAGACGGCGTCATAGTTAGCCAAGATCTCCTGCTTCTCTGCCTCGTCCACCTCGCGGTTGTTAATCGGGACGACGTACTGTGCCCGGCGTTGGAAGACCGTGACCTCTTTTGCGAGAGGGTGGATGTTGGCCGCAATCTGGCTGCCAGAGGGTCCGGTGCCGACCACGGCTACACGCTTACCGGTCACGTCGAGGTCTTTCGGCCACCGTGCTGAATGGAAGGCGATGCCTTGGTAAGACTCTTTACCCGGCCAATCGGGCACGTAGGGGTTGGTGAGGATGCCGAGCGCGGTTACGAAGTAGGTTGCGGAGAACCGCCGACCTTGGTCTGTGAGGATGTTCCACCGCTTGGTGTCCTCATCGTAGTGAGCCGAGACCACGGTGTTGTTAAAGATATACTGTTCTGCGACTCCACTTTTCGTGGCTGTGTCGTGGATCTGCTCCTGGAGTTGCTCGGCCTTGAGGTAGCGCGAATTCCAGTTCGGCTCGCTGCGATCATCGGAGAAGCGGTATACCCAAGTCTCGGTGTCGGTTTGGGCGCCGGGGTACTGGTTCCAGTACCAGGCCCCGCCCAGGGCTCCGCCTTTCTCGACGCCGACGACCTTATCGAGGCCGAGTCGATTCTTGAACAGGTCGACGGTTCGGATTCCACCAAAACCGCCACCGACTACGACCGCGTCGACCGTCTCAACGTGGACCGTCATGATCTTCTCCTTATCATCTTCTCCCCCGGCTCTTTCAGGGCTAGTGTCTTGCGGCAGTGCATCGCTGGCTAGTGTTCGAATCACACCGATCCTTGATCCACACCGCGACGCACCTTCGAGGCAGCACGCTTCATGTGGTGATGAGCTGGGACGGCCGCGGCGGAGCAGCAGTGCGGGAGCGTGAATGGATGGGACAGCGTTAACGGGATGCCGGGTCGAGGTTGAATTGCGGGGCCGTCGCCCGCTCCATGAACTGCAACACCGCTGCCCGCGTCACGTCCGACACAGCGACTCCCCGCTCGGCGGCAACGCCTAGCAGCCGGTCCAGCTCCGGGGTTCCGCGAAGTGATCGCTCTGGTGTGGGGGCGCCATCTATACGTCGACAACGTCTCCACACTGGCCGCCGAATGCGGCGCCGGGCACGCCGACCGGTTGATGACTTGGCTGGAGAAAGAAGCACAGCGGTTTGGCTGTGAAGGTTTACACTCGGACTCCGAGGTGGCTGAAAATCGCGCCTGCAACTCGCGAATCGTGTTGCTGCCGATTTCAACCCGAATGTGGAGCGGATCGCTGCCCAGCCGTTCATGCTGACCGCCGAGGTGGAGGGCAAGCCTCGGCGGCACATTCTCGACCACGTAGGGGAACCGATGAGGAGCCAGGGACTAGACGCTCTGGCTGTGCTGCCGGGTGTGCAGGGTGTGGGAGAGGTCGGCGAAGGCGTCCTCGGCGTCCACGTAGCGGACCGCCCGACCCTCGCTGATGATGGTGCGCAGTCCCCGCGGTGAGGACTCGTCGCTTCCGTCGGCGAATCCGAAGGTGTACTTGCCGATCACGGCACCCAGGAAGATGAACTCGGTGCGGCATGGGAGGGAACGGCCGAAGGGCACCCGCTTAGCGCGATGGTTCGTACTCAGTTGGTCCGCCAGGTACTTCAAGCGGTCGCCGAGTTCGTCGGCGGCGGAATGATCGCCGGCCCCTGGGATCGGTGAAACTACTGCATTTCCTGCACGGCCGCGCATAATTCACGACATGCCGGGGGTCGAGAATCTACTGGGCCGCCAGCCCGAGTTGGCCCACCTCAGCGGGATGCTGACCGAGACCACCGAACGTGCGGTGGTGGTGTCCGGGGAGCCCGGGATCGGCAAGACAGCGCTACTCGAGCAGGTGGGTGCATCCGCCGCGGGCCAGGGCTGGCAGGTGGTGCGGGTTCTGGGGGTCGAAGCCGAGCAACCCTTCGCATTGGGCGGGCTTAACCAACTGGCGTTCGGGCTCAAAGAATTCCAGGCCGCGCTCAACGAGGCGGACCGTGCCGTGCTGGCGCCGGTGTTCGGCGGTGATCCCGATTCGGTGGTGGCGGTGTTGCCGCTGGCGTCGGGATTGCTGAACCTTGTGGCGATCGCGGCGCGCACCCGGCCCGTGCTACTCGTCATCGACGACGTGCAGTGGCTGGATACGGTCAGTGCGCAGGTTCTGGGTGCGATGGGGCGGCGACTGAGCGATCCTGGGGTCCGGATCGTGGCCGCACGCCGCACGCTGCACACGTCGGCGTTCTCCAGCGCAGGGTGGACTGATGTACAGCTGGGTCCACTGGCCGCGAAAGATTCGGCGCGGCTGCTGGATCGGGCCGCGGTGCCGATGACGGCCAGTACCCGGGCGAGGATTCTCGCTGCGGCCGAGGGCAACCCGTTGGCGCTGGCCGAACTCCCTATCGGCTCCGATCAGATCGAGGAAGGCCTCGGGGCGTTGCCGCTTACTGAGCGCCTGCTCGCGGTGTTCGGCGGGCGGCTGGACGGCCTCGACTCGGGGGTGCGCGCTGATGTGTTGCGGGCTGCGTTGGACGGTACCGCCGCCAACACCGCGTCCTGCGCCCCGACGCGTTACGTGATGGGTGCCGTCCAGCCCGCGATCGCGACAGGGCTGCTCGTAGTTAATCAGCTGGGCGACAACGTATTCCGCCATCCCCTGGTCCGGGCGGCGGTCATCCATCAGGCCGACCCGCAGCAACGCCGCGAAGCTCACCGTGACCTCGCCGCGCTCTACCACGATGTGTTGGAGCGCCGGGCCGCCCACCTGGCTGCGGCCGCCACTGGACCTGACCAGGACGTGGCCGACCTGCTCGCCGAGGCGGCAAAGCTGTCCATTCGTCGCGGTGGCCTTTCCGTCGCCGTCGAGTGGCTCCACCGGGCCGCTGCGCTCAGCACCGACCCGGCCCGTCGAACCGCCGTGATCGCCGACGCGGTCTTCCTCGCCGCCCGCGCCGACCAACCCGCCGATGCGGAGGAACTGCTCGAGATCACTACGACCGGCGAGGGGGACTCGGCGCTGACGGTCCTGGCAGAGTGCTACCAGGGGTTTCACGCCGACGGCGAAGTGATCTCCAGCCACCGGCGGATCCTCGACGCGCTGGCCAGGGCCGCGACCCTCGACGACAAAACGCTGAACCGCCTTGTCTACCTGCTGATCTCGATCACCAACTACGCCCACACCGCCGGATACCGTGAGCAGACCAACGCCGCCCTGTTGAAGGTGCAGGCCCGGCTGGACCCGGCGGTGTCGATGTACCGCACCGGCGTCGACGACTTCGCCGGCACCGCGAACACCGTCCGCGCAATGCTGCGCGACTGGGTGGCGCTGCTCCCGCAAGTCCCGCCCCAACGGATGGTCCTGTTGTCGTTCCCGGCGTACTGCGCCGGGGTCATGGCCGACTTTCGCGCGCCGCTTCAGGCGGCTTTTGCCCAACTGTGCGAGCACGGCGCGTCCGTCGATGCCATCGAGTGCGGACGGGTGGTGCTTGTGGACCTGATAGCCACCGGGCACTGGCGCCGAGCCGAGCAGGTCGGGGCGACCTGCCTGGAAATGACCACGCAGATCGAGTGCAGCCAGTTGCGTCGCCACCAGTTACTCGCCGACCTCGGGGTACTGGCCGCCGGACGAGGTGAGGTGCAGACCGCGCACCGCTACGCCGATGAAGTACGCGTCTGGTCGACACAACGGGGCCTGCAACGGCTCATCGACGGCGCCGAGCGGATCGCGGTGCGGGTCGCTCTGGCCGAGGCGGACTACGAGGCGGCCTATCGGGCGGCGATCAGGATCAGCTCGCCGGGGCGCTGGACTGGTCACAGCCTGCACCACTCCTGCGAGGCGACGCTGTACACCGGCGAGCACGAGTTGGCCGAGGATATGTTCGACTCAGTCGAGGCGGCACTGCACACCGGACGCCGCGATGAGGCCCGCGCGCTGACCGCCGAGGCGGTGCTGCTGAACCTGGCAGAGGTTTCTCCCCGCTCAGCGGCCTTGTGCATCGCGATCTCGGCGATGAGCGCCCCCGATACCGACGCCGACGAGCTCTACCGATCCGCGCTAACCCACCCCGGAATCGCCGAGTTCCCCTTCGAGTACGCCAGAATCGCCCTGGCGCAGGGGATGTGGCTGCGGCGTGCGCGCCGCCATACCGATGCGCGGGCCGCGCTGGAGGTGGCCGTCGATGGCTTCGATCGCCTCGGTGCAAAGCCGTGGGCCGCACGTGCGCGCGCCGAGTTGCGTGCGGCCGGAGCCTCGGTCAAACAATCCCTGGGTGAAATCGCACCGCTCAGCGCCCAACAGCGGCGGATCGCCGACCTCGCCGCAGCCGGACAGAGCACCAAAGAGATTGCCGCCCAACTCAGCCTCTCCCCACGGACCGTCGACTCCCACCTCTACCGGATGTTCCGCAAACTGGGTGTCACCACCCGGGCCGGACTCAGTGATGCTCTGCGCCAACACGATTCCGAACTCAGTGCCGCCGGGGGCGATGTTCGCGAGACCTGAGTTCTACTGGGCGCGAGGAGGACGCCCCAGATCAGCTCGTGGTGTTCCTGCTGCGCGAGCCTGACGAAAATGGCGTCGTCAAGCCCGCAGCGGAGGGGGCGGTTCGAGATTATGCCCGCATGTTCGACTAGAGGAACTTCGCGAACGGGTGGAATCTGAGGCGATTGTTCGGGTCCATCTTCTTCTTCAGAGCCTTCACGGCTTCCGCCATGGCCTGGGTACCAAGTATCTCCGACGAAACGGCGGTGCGGTCCACATCATCGGGCTGTGAATGCGTCCCGCTGAAGTCGACTGTCAGGCCGGCCACGTCTCGCGCCTTGTCAATGACGCCCTTGGTGAGGTCGACAATGGCCTGCCGCTGTTGGACCGCCTTGTCTTTGGCGTCGTACTGGGTGATGAGATCGACAAAGAACGTGTGATGACAATTCCCAGTGGGAAGTCCTGCGCCCGAAACAGCGGCGCCTCCAATTGTCCGGATCTCCACCAGTGACAGCGCAGCCTCCTCCAGTGGCGCCTCGCCTACGACCGTGTCGCAGATGAAGTCAAGGATCGCGTCATCGGGAATTCCCCTGGTTCCCATGCAGTGTTGGAGGGTGGCGAGTGGGTCGCCCTTCATGTCGGCGATGACGGGCCACAATGCGGCCGCCGTCTCATACCAGGACTCCCAGCGGGATGCCGCGACCACAGCAAGCTTCAGGTCGGCGGCGAGGTGCTCAAGCGGCTTGACGAATTCCGCAGTGCTTCCCTGGAAGGAATCGAAGAAGACCACGGTCGCCACCAGAGCTCCGGTGCCCGTGACCACCAACTCCATCGAGACCGATTCGTCTGCCAGGGCATGATCCCTCATGAACCGGAGGGCGCCTCGGGAGAAATCCACGGCCTGTTCGCGTGTCTCGAACGCGACGACCCTTTGCTCGGCGCCCTGAACGACGCTCTCATGGTCCATCCGAATCGTCACGTCGACGACGATGCCCAGCGCGCTGCCGGCTCCCAACATCGCGGTCAGAAGTTCATCCCCGGCAGTGAGAACCCGTATATCGCCCGCCGGCGTGACCAGGGTCAGCGCGACAACCCGCTGCCCCAACAAACCGAGACGTCGTGAAAAGTAGCCGCTCAATCCGCCATTGACGAGGTAGCCGACCACGCCGACCCCCGGACCCGTTCCGACCGGCAGGGCGCCGTGATGGTCCTTGACTGCTTCGACAAGCTCACGAAAGACCACTCCGGCACCCACGGTGACGAGCACGTCTTCACCGTCACGGTGAAACTCGATCGACTTCAGGTGCGCCAGGTCGAGGATGACAGCGTCGCTGCTGGCGATCATCGCCGTGTTCGAGGATTCGTGACCTCCACAGACGCATGCAATCGGGGTGATCGACGGCAACGACTTGACCAGGCCGGAAATCTCCTGGGCGCATCGAGGACGGTAAATTCGGCGGGCGAGGCACGTTGTGGGCACAGGGCTGCCGTCATTGGTCATCAGCACCTTGTTGCCGCTGAGACTCCAGACGCGCTGCGAAAACCAGGCAGCCTCCGCTTCCACCAGTTCCACTGCTCCGCTTGTCATATCCCTGTCATACCACCGACGTCATACCACCGACGTACCAAGGCCACCCGAGACTGCGACCGCGCAGTGGACCACGACCCACCAACCCCAAGACGTCTCCTACCTCACGACGGCACACAGTCAGCGGGGGAGTTCGGGCGTGCTCCCGCACCACCTGTCCCAACGGTTCGGTCACGAGCACCGGATGTTCCGCGTAGGGCGACGGCTCAAGATCGCCACCCGCGTGGTGGTCAGCGCATCGATGCCGCAGCGCCGCTGCTGCTGGCCGCATCGGCAATGCGTTCGGCGGGCTGTTGGGCCACCAGAGGCTGCGGGGTTGCTGCCGGCGGTCACTTTGACGGGTCGGCCGCCACGTATGGGGCCACCATCTTCTTCGGATCGACCACCCGGTCGAACTCCTCGGCGCTGACATACCCGAGTTTGAGTGCGGCCTCACGCAACGTGAGATCGTTATCCATCGCGTAGTGGGCGATCTTGGAGGCTTTGTCATAGCCGATCACCGGTGACAGGGCGGTGACCAACATGAGCGATCGTTCGACGTAGTCGGAAATCTTCTTCAGATTCGGCGTGGTGCCTTCGACCAGGAACTTCCCGAAGTTGGTGCAGCCGTCACTGAGCAGCGTGATCGAGTGGGTGAGGTTGTAGATGATGAGCGGTTTGTAGACATTCATCTCCAGGTAGCCGCCGGAGCCACCGATGCCCACGGCGACGTCATTGGCCATCACCTGAGCCGACAGCATGGTCAGAGCCTCGGCCTGGGTGGGGTTGACCTTGCCGGGCATGATCGACGACCCGGGCTCGTTGGCGGGGATGATCAACTCGGCGAACCCGGCTCTCGGGCCGCAGGACATCAGCCGGATGTCGTTGCCGATCTTGAACAGCGTCGCGGCCAGGGTGCGCAGCGTCCCGGAGAGCTGAACCAGCGCGTCGTGCCCGCCCTGCACACAGAACTTGTTGGGGGCCGAGACGAACCGAAGGCCGGTCAGAGTGGCGATGTTGGCCGCGGCCGCCTCGCCGAAACCGGGCGCGGAATTGATCCCGGTGCCGACGGCGGTGCCACCAAGCGCGAGGCGGTAGACACCTTTGAGCGAGTCCTCAATGCGGTCGATGTTGTCGGCCAGGGCCGCGGCGTAGCCCGACCACTCCTGCCCGAGGGTGAGGGGAGTCGCGTCCTGCATGTGGGTCCGGCCGATCTTGATGATGCCCTGCCAGGCTTCGGACTTCGCTGCGATGGCGTCCTTGAGTTCGGTGACCGCGGGAACGAGTCGGCCGGTGACGTTGACCGCGGCGGCGATGCACATCGCCGTCGGGAAGGAGTCGTTCGACGATTGCGCCATGTTGACGTCGTCGTTGGGGTGCACCGGCTTCTTGCTGCCCAGCGGCGTGCCGGCGAGTTGGCAGCAGCGGTTGGAGATCACCTCGTTGACGTTCATGTTGAACTGTGTGCCGCTGCCGGTCATCCAGACGTGCAGCGGGAACATGTCGGCGAGCTGGCCGGCCAGGATCTCTTCGCACACCTGGGTGATGAGCCGGAACTGCTCATCGCCGAGGCGGCCGTCGGCGTGGTTGGCCTGCGCGGCGGCCTTTTTCAGAATCGCGTACGCGGTGATCATCTCGCGTGGCATCAGGTCGGCGCCGATGCTGAAATGCTCCAGGGAACGCTGGGTCTGCGCACCCCAGAGTTTGTCGGCGGGCACGTCCACGTCGCCGAGGCTGTCGCTCTCCGTGCGGTATCTCGTCATGACGGTTCACGCCAGTTTCGGGTACGAAGGGTTATAGACCTGAGATCGGATGAGGGCCTCCACGTCGTCGGGCCGTTCGACCCGGGCGAGGCCGCTGTCGAAGATCAGCGTGGCGACCCGCGCGGCGGTAGTGATCTCCGTCTGCAAGATGTCGGACTGCAGCGGGTAGAGCAGCCCCTGTGTGAGTAGCTCCGGCGGAACCTGATCGGCGACGGCTTTGGCAGCCTCGATGAACATCTCGTCGGTGACGCGTTTAGCCTCCGTCGCATAGACCGCCATACCGACCGCTGGGAAGATGTAGAAGTTGTTGGCTTGCCCGGGGATGAAGGTCGTTCCGTTGAGGTGCACCGGCGGAAACGGCACGCCCGCAGCGTAAATGGCCTTCCCCCCCGACCAGGTGTACGCCTGTTCAGGAGTGCACTCGGCGCATTCGGTGGGGTTGGACAGGGCGAGAATCACCGGGCGGTCGTTGATCCGGGCCATCGCCTCTATGACTTGCTGGGTGAATGCGCCGCCGATGGTGCTCACCCCGATGATGGTGGTCGGCTTGATGCTCTCGATCGCCGCGACGAAGTCCCGGGTCGGGGCGTGCGGGTGGGCATAGGGCAGCTGGAAGTCCACCAGATCGGTGCGGGTCGATTCCAGAAGTCCGTTGACGTCGAACATGTGGACCCGCGACTGTGCCTCCTGCAGCGACATGCCCTGGCCCACCAGCGCGGTACACAGCAGGTCGGCCAAGCCGATGCCCGCTGACCCGGCACCGAGGAACAAGTACTTCTCGTCCTTGAGCTGGGTGCCCTTGAGCTTGGTGGCATTGATCATTCCCGCCAGCGTGATGCCCGCGGTGCCCTGCACGTCGTCGTTGTAGACGCAGTACTTGTCGCGGTAGCGCTGGAGTAGGTGCACGGCATCCACACCGGTCCAGTCCTCGAAGTGAATGCAGCATTTGGGGAAGACCTCCTGCACTGCATCGACGAACTCATCGACGAAGCTGTAGAGATCCTCGGTAGCCGGTCGCCGCTCGCGCAGGCCGAGGTAGAGCGGGTCATCGAGGTACTGCTCGTTGTTGGTGCCGGCGTCGAGGTACATCGGCATCAACACCTGCGGGGGAACTCCCGCCGTCGCGGTGTAGAGCTGCAGTTTTCCGATCGGGATACCCATCCCGTTGGCGCCCAGGTCGCCGAGTCCGAGGATGCGTCCGCCATCGGTCACACAGATGAAACGGACGTCCTGTTGCGGCCAGTTTCGCAGAACGTCCTTGACCGTACCCCGGCGCTTGATCGAGAGGTACATTCCCCGCGGGCCGCGGAAGAGGTGACCGAACTTCAGGCACACCTCGCCGATTGTCGGGTCATAGACGATCGGCAGGAAGCGGGCGGGGTCAGACATCAAGGTCCGATAGAACAGCGTCTCGTCGTGGTCGAGCAGGTTGGACAGGTAGACGTAGCGGTCCAAATCGGTCGTCTTCTGGCCGAGTTGGAGCATGACTCGGCGCAGCTGCAGATCCTCGGTTTCGGTGGTGTCGGGAACGAGTCCGACCAGGCCCAGGGCCTGCCGCTCGGACTCGGTGAAGGCGGTGGACTTGTTGAGGGCGGGGTCATGGAGCAGGTCGACGCTGCGTTTGGCGGCGGCTGATTGGAAGGCCATGTCCGGAAGCTAACAGCAGAACGCCCATGACCACCATGCTTTGAACGCGCCCCGGAATCACCTGCTCACTTTTCGACTGGAACCGGAATGCAGGACAGCTCCTTGATTCGGGCTGGCAGAATCAACCCATGCCAAATCTGTTACGTCGCACGACCATCGCCATTCTCGCGGCCACGCCTGTCACTGCCTTGTCGCTCTTCAGCGCCGGGATCGGTTCGGCAGAGCCGCTGAATTGCACCAGTGGACAGTTCTGGGATCCGATTACCAACACCTGCCAGACGCCGCAGCCCGCGCAAGACTGTGCGTCCGGTGAGTACTGGAACGCGTTGTCCAATGTGTGCCGTCCGCTGGGTCAGCTCTAGTCCACCTAAGCGGAAGTAAGCCCTCGCTTTGCCACCAGAAGTGAAAACTGGGCCAACGAGTAGCGGATCCCACAGGTGCAGGATCTTGTACTAGCTGACCGAGCTACGATCTGGCGGCCCGCCGGACTCTTTCGACGACAAGTTCGGGGTCGGCATGGGGGTTGACGGCCACCGAACGTAGCCACGTGTCCGTCCCGATCGTGGCGGTACTGACCCAGGCTCCACGCAGACGCTCCTTGATGTACTCAGCGGGAGCGTCACGCGAGCGCCAGTTGACGATACCGGCGACAGGTTCGCGCCACAGTTCCAAATCCTCAGCTTCACTGATGATCTCGGCCAGCCGGAGGCTGAGTGCCATGTCGGCGTCGATCCGTTCGGCGACTCCTTGACGTCCCCACCCGAGCAGTGTGGCCGCCAACGGCAGAGCTCTATCCCCGGCGGATCCGAGTAGCCCCACATTAGGAGCAGCCAGGTAGCCACCACCGAAGGTCAACGGAGCCTGGGCAGAGTCCGGATCGGCGAACAACACCAGCGCGCAACCCTTGGGTTGGTATAGCCACTTATGCGCCGACACCGAAACGGAATCCGCCGTATGGATCCCTTCCAGCAGATCTGCATGGGACGAAAGTCGCAGCGGACCTGCCCAGGCGGCGTCGACATGGCGCCAGGCTGCACCGCGCCCGGCGTTGAGGGGGTCGATCGCACCGGCGGACACAGTGCCGGCGACGAGCACCACAATCGCGTCGCTGAGGTCATCGTCGAGCAGATCGGCATGAAGCCGCTGGGCGCCGTCCACCGGTAGCTCGCCGAGTTCGAGGCCCAGCAGCTGGGCCGACTTCCGAATGCTCAGATGCGCAGCCGTCGAGCACAGGACTCGTCGCGCTCCGGTCAGTTCCCGGGCGGCCCAGAGCGCAGTCAGGTTCGCCACGGTGGATCCCGGAACCAGGTGTCCTCCGCGCATCCCGAACGCCGGAGCCAACCAGTCGATGACCAGCGTCTCCAGCAGCCGAGCGGTTGGACCCACGTCGGGGTGCAAAAGGTTCTGGTTCATCGCCGCCGCCCACATTGTCGCTGCCCATGTCACCCACGGCGTCGGAGGGTCCATGTGCGCCAGAAAGCCCGGATGATCCAGTCGGACAGCCTGATTCAGGCTCACTGGAGCGAGAGCTCGCAGCGCCGCACTGCCACCGATCCCTTCCTGCGGCCATTCCATCGGGAACACGTCGGTGGAGCCCTCGAGGTGCGGAAAGCCCGGATCCGCCCGTGCAGCGAGCAGGAGCTCCAGGGCTTCGCGCAATCCGACTGGATCTGCAACGAATTCGTCCCCGTCCGGGCGCGATTCCAGCATTTGCCAAGCGTAAGGGTCGGCAAGACCATGGTGCTGGCACCAATCACCTCACGCGCACCGAAAACCGCACTAATGGCTGGGAGTCAGGCTGCCGAGTCGCTGGATTGGAGCAAACGCTCGAGTACGTCGTTGAGCGTGATCAGCCCGATGACTTGGCCGGAGTCTGTGACGGTGCACAGGTGACTGCGCTTCTCACGCATGATCCCCAACGCCTCATACACCGGGACCGAGACATCAAGAGTCACGGCGGGTCTCATCAGATCGACGGCGTTGGTCTGCGGTGGTGCCTGGAGACTGTCACGAACATGCACAACACCGTCGACGCGGCCGTTGCCGCGAACGAGAAGCCGCAGGTGCCCGGTTCGCCTGGCTGTCTCTTGAATCATCGCGCAGTCGGCATCCGGCGCGACGCTACTCGGTTGAGCATTGGGGCGGACCATGTCCCCGACGGTCAGGGCCTGCAGTTCGAGGGCGCTGGTCAGATGACCGTGATAGCGCTCGTCCAATGTGCCCACAGTCGCGGAGTGTTCGACAAGATGACGCAACGCGTCGGGATCTTGTCCAGTGCTTACCTGATCGACGGGCTGGACACCGACCTTGCGCAGACACCAGTTGGCCAGGTGGTTGAGCCGGACGATCGCAGGACGCGTCACCCACATGAAGCCCCGCATCGGGATGGCAAGCATCACCGCCGACTTCTCCGGGTGCGCGATGGCCCACGACTTCGGCGCCATTTCCCCGACCACCAGATGCAGGAAGGTCACAATGATCAGTGCCAGAACGAATCCCGCGACGTCGGCAAGCCACAACGGTGCCCCCCAACCCTGAATGGCCGGTGTGAGCCAGCGCTGCACCGCAGGTTTGGTCACCGCACCCAACGCCAGGGTGCACACGGTGATTCCGAGCTGGGAACCGGCCAGCAGCACGGATAGTTCCGAGGCGCTGCGCAGCGCGGCCCGCGCGGCCCGGCTGTGCGGGGCCGCGTCCTCCAACCGCGAGCGGCGCGCGGCGATCAGAGCGAACTCCACCGCGACGAAGAACGCACTGGCGGCTATCAACCCTGTCGTCACTGCGACAAAGACCCAGGGATTACTCATCTCTCCGCCTCGATACCGGCGCCGGCATCGGCCGAAATCGTGACGAAAACCGACGAGGGAACGCGATTCTCGACGGCACGAACGTCTGCGCGGAGAACCCGTCGTACCAGCGCCGGTCCTTGAGCCAAGTCGGCAGGATGCGGATCCAACGGAATGTCTACCGTATCGCCGACGACCGGTAGGCCGCCGAACTCCGCGATGACCAGGCCGGCGAGGGTTTCGTAGGCGCCTTCGGGGACATCGTGACCCAGCGCGCGGGCAACTTCGTCGAGAGGCACGTCACCGCGGAGCAGCCAGCCTTCAGGGAGGCAGATGATGTCCTCATCCTCAGTGTCGTGTTCGTCGGCGATCTCACCGACGAGCTCTTCGGCCATGTCCTCGACGGTGAGAACACCGGCGAATCCGCCGTACTCGTCGATGACCAGGGCCATCTCCTGCTTGGCTTTGGTCAACTGCGCCAGGACCGTCGTCAGCGGGAGGGTCGTGGGCACGACGACTGCAGGTCGGCACGCCGTTCGCGCTGTGCCGGTGCGGGTGTCATCCAGAAGGTCATGAAGGTGAACGACGCCGAGCAGTTCGTCGGAGGGGGTGTCGATGACCGGGTAGCGAGTGTGGCCGTCGGCCATCCTCGCCAACACCCCCGAGATCGACTCATCGGCTCCGACGACGTCGACCCGGGCACGCGGAATCATCGCGTGCTCGGCGGTGCGGGTGGGAAAGTCCAGGATTCGGTCGAGCAGGTTGGACAGTTCGGCCGGTAACTCGCCGGTCTGGCGCGACTCGGCGACGATGTGCTCGAGGTCGCGGGCGGTCGCCGAGTGCTCCACGTCGTGAACCGGCTCGATCCGCAACGTCCGCAACAGCAGGTTCGACGACGAATCGAAGAGTTTGATCAGCCAGCCGAATAGCGCCAGGTAGATGGCGGTGGAGCGAGAAAGCCACCGGGCTACCGGCTCCGGGCGGGCGATCGCGAGGTTCTTCGGGAACAACTCGCCGAAAACCATCTGCACAACGGTCGAGAACACCACCGCCAGGATCACCCCGATGGCAATGGCCAGGGCCGCGGGGGTCCCGGCACCACCGAGCAGTTCCCCCACCCCGGCTCCGATGAGCGGTTCGGCGACGTAACCGACGAGCAGACCGGTGACGGTGATGCCCAGTTGCGCACCGGACAGCATGAACGACGTCCGTCGGGTTATCGACAGCGCCCGGCGTGCGGCCGCGTCACCGGCTTCCGCACGGGCCTTCAGCCGGGACCGATCCACAGCCATGTAGGCGAATTCCTGAGCAACGAAGTATCCGGTGACAGCGGTAATCGCAAGGACAACGAGGATGCCGAAACCGATACCCAGAGTGGTCAGCACATGCGTCTTCCGGCTGCGACGACAGAGCGGCCGTCAAATCCGGGTCGGGGTCTTCGAGGTTTGCGCTTGGCGCGTCTCATCGCTCCCTCTGGTGCTCGCTTTTCACGACTATTTTGCCATGAAACGGGTGCGGGCAATTCCGCAAGGTCCCGGCCCGGACGGCTACCCGCCATCAGGATTTGTCGGCCGATCGGTGTAGGTCAGCCTCCACCGCACATGTGACCGAAACGGGCGACGTCAGCGGGGAAGGGTGGATCTCCAATCTGCACCGCCCGCCGGACACTGTCGATAACGTCAGCTGGACCACCGTGGGTCAGGCCGTCGCGCTGACCTCACACATCGCCACCACGTGGGCGGCCGCAAGGTGAAAGGAGTCTCCATGGAACGCGAGCCAGGGAACCGCAAGATCCGCGCGCCGATTCCCGGATCTTGAGAAGCAGAGCTCGATGAGGATCGCGATCGCGGGAGCGACCGGCACGGTCGGGCGCCACATTCTCCAAACAGCCCGAGGCCGAGGGCACGAAGTCGTCGCCCTGTCCCGGTCCTCGGGCCAGGACGTGTCGACCGGCGCAGGACTGGTGGAGGCCATCGCAGGAACGGACGCGGTCATCGACGTG
Organism: Mycobacterium sp.; assembly: GCF_044370595.1. Classification (GTDB taxonomy): domain Bacteria; phylum Actinomycetota; class Actinomycetes; order Mycobacteriales; family Mycobacteriaceae; genus Mycobacterium. The sequence goes on along the minus strand of NZ_JBILVF010000031.1, from coordinate 6,928 downwards.
ACCAACGTGCTGACGACCAGCGCATCAAAATCGAGACAGTTCTTCACCCGATCCACCCGCAATCTGCTCGCCGCTGAGCGCTCGGCCGGTGTGGGGCATCATGTGTTGTTGTCGATCGTGGGAATCGGCGACACCGATGCCGGCTACTACGCCGGCAAACGTGCGCAGGAACGTGAGGTTTCGACAGGGGCGGTCCCATGGACGATTCAGCGAACGACCCAGTTCCACGAGTTCGCCGGGCAGGTGGTGCAGCGAGCGACGTTCGGGCCGGTCGTGCTGATCCCCACGATGCGGATCCGTCCTGTCGCGGCGCGTGAGGTCGCCGAGCGACTGGTGGAGGTCGCCGAAGCCGGACCGAGCGGGCGGTTGGCCGATCTTGTCGGGCCCGCCGATGAACGCCTCATCGACATGGTGCGACGACTGCATGCCCGCGACGGCGTCACGGCACGTTCGTATGAGATCCAACTACCCGGCCGGTATTGGCGCGCAGCGGCTTCCGGGTTGCTACGGGGCGACCCGGCCGAGTCGGACATCGCGCCGACGACGTTCGAACAATGGCTGGACGGCCGCGTCAAGTAGGGGAACCGCCAGCGGGCCGCCCGCAGCACGGGTCGCGGTAGCGAAGCTAGCTTCGAGTGCGCGATTCAACCGCCTCCGGCGGCATCGCAGTTCGCACAGTCGAACCCCTGCTTGCCCACCGCGCCCAGCTCGGTGAGCCGCTGCACGGTCCCGCATTCGGACCGCAAGCGTGACAGATGATTTCATCCCGGCCAGCGAAACGTCCTACTGAATCACGACGTTCAAATCATGCTGCGGCCGGATCGGCGGCCGGCGAGCCAGTGCTGCCAGAGCAAGCGAGCCCGACGGTGCGAGGTGCCACGGGTCCAGTCTAATGTTCACAGGCAAACCTGCATCGGGGATCATCATGTCGGAACTGCTCGAACAATCGCTCGCGCTACCCTGCGGTGCCCGCTTGCGTAACCGCCTCGCCAAAGCCGCCATGACCGAAGGCTTGGCTGACCCCGCCGGCATACCGACAGCGGAACTGGACAGGCTGTACGGGCTGTGGAGCGATGGCGGCGCGGGACTGCTGTTATCCGGCAATATCCTTGTCGACTGCGACCACCTTGAGCGCCCGGGCAATGTGATTATTGATCGTGAGCCTGATGCCGAAATGCACGCGGCGCTGTCGCGCTGGGCTTTAGCCGCTACCCGCAATGGCAATCACTTCTGGGCGCAGATCAGCCATGCAGGGCGCCAGACACAGAAAATCATCAATCCGCATCCGAAAGCGCCCTCCGCGGTAAAAATCGGCTTGCCGGGTGGCCAGTTTGGTGAACCCGTTGCGCTCACAGTTTCCGAAATTGAAGACATCGTCCAGCGCTTTGGGGTGTGCGCCGCAGCCGTTCAAGCGGCCGGATTCACCGGGGTTCAGATTCACGCCGCCCACGGTTACCTGCTGTCGCAGTTTTTGAGTCCGCGCAGCAATGTGCGCACTGATCAGTTCGGTGGTGCGCTCGCCAATCGCGCCAGAGCGTTACTGGATACCGTGAAGACGGTGCGGGCGGCGGTGGGGCCTGACTTTCCTGTGGCGGTCAAACTCAACAGTGCCGACTTCCAAAAAGGCGGATTCGCCTTTGAGGACAGTCTGCAGGTGGCGCAGTGGCTGCAAGACGCGGGCGTCGACCTGCTGGAAATCTCCGGCGGCACCTACGAGCAACCGAAGTTGTTGGGCGTTGCGGGTATCGAGGAGGAGGAGCCACAACATGTCGCACACTCCACGCAGATGCGCGAGGCTTACTTTGTGGATTTCGCACTGGCCATGCGGGAAAAAGTTTCTATTCCGTTGATGGTGACCGGAGGCTTCCGGAGGCGCGACGTCATGGAACAGGCCATCAGTAGCGGCGGTGCCGACTTGATTGGCGTGGGCCGGCCGCTGTGTGTGATGACCGATGCGCCCGCCCAAATCCTGCAGGGTCTGGCGGAGCTTCCGCGTTTTGAGGCGCAACTGGCACTGCTTCCAACCTGGTTGGCGTTTCTCAACAGGATCAAAATCGTGCGCACTGTTGCCAGTTTTGGCGTGCAGTACTGGTACTACGCGCAGCTGGAGATGCTGGGGAGTACCAGCAGGGCGGCACCCGACATGACAGTGTTTGCGGCAACTCGTAAGGTCCTTGCGCAGCAACAACGCTGGGTCGCAGCGCGTCGTCGGCTGTGATTGCTCCGCCCTTGCAGTTCTGGGAATGAGACCCTAGGTGAGACAAACCGGTCATGAAACGAAGTGAGACGACCTGAGAAGTTCAGGTTGGGGCGTGACAGGATGCTTGAGCATGGCACGCCCCAACTTTCTGGTCATCGTGGCCGACGATCTGGGGTTCTCCGATATCGGTGCCTTCGGTGGTGAGATCAACACCCCCAACCTGGACCGCCTGGCCCACGCGGGCATCAGGCTGACCGATTTCCATTCCGCCCCGGCCTGCTCGCCGACGCGGGCGATGCTGCTGACCGGAACCGATCACCACGTCGCCGGAATCGGCACCATGCTCGAGATGACCGCACCGGATTTCGCCGGCGCCCCCGGCTATGAGGGGTATCTGAACGACCGGGTGGTGGCGCTGCCGGAACTGCTGCGCGACGCCGGTTACCAGACGCTCATGGCGGGCAAGTGGCATCTGGGCCGCACGATCGACAGGTCTCCGTGGGCGCGGGGATTCGACCGCTCCTTCGCCCTGTTGCCGGCCGGTGCCAGCCACTACGGCGCGTCTGCACAAGGCCTTCACCACCGAGGGCGGGATCCGGGTGCCGGGCTTCCTCACCTGGCCGGGCTTTTCCCGGCAGCGGGAGATCGGCACGGCGTTCAGCACCGTCATGGACATCGCCCCGACGGTGCTCGAGCTCGCCGGCGCCGCCCATCCCGGCACCACCTACCGGGGTCGGGAGGTGGAGCCGATGCGCGGCCGATCGATGCTGCCCTACCTGTCCGGACAGACCGACGCGGTGCACGATGCCGATACCGGCACCGGGTGGGAGTTGTTCGGCCGCCGCGCTATTCGCCAGGGTGACTGGAAGGCGCTGTACCTGCCCGCGCCGTACGGCCCGGGTGCCTGGCAGCTCTATGACCTCTCCCGTGATCCCGGCGAGGTCCACGACTTGGCCGCCTCCCGGCCCGACAAACTGGCCGACCTGCTCGAGCTGTGGGACCGCTACGTTGAGGACAACGGCGTCATCATCGGACCCGTGTCGGTCTACGAGGTCGACATACAGGCGTGGTGACCGAGCCCGTGCGGATCGACCTTCACCGCCGTCCCCTCCCCGTAGCTGTCGAGCGCTTCTTCAGTGAAATCGAGCCGGTAATGGACTCGGCCGAGGTGCGGGTGAGCCACTGTTGCCAGACGTTTTCCGTACAGCCAAACATCCCGTGTTGCTGTGCGTTTAGGCATCGGTGACCTCGATCCGCGCGAAGCTTGGGACCACGACACAATGAGGCTGCACTGTCATCGGCGTCCGGGTCGCCCCCGATTCAACACCGTTTCAGCGACAACGGGAATAGACTTTCAGACATCCCCGCTCCAGTCGTATCCACCACTTCCACGGGCCTGATGAACCGAATCCTCAGCCTGACCCGGTACGCCGTTGTGGTGCCTGCCTTGGCATCTATCCTCGGCGCGTTGCTTCTGATGGCTCAAGGCTCAATTTCTATGGTGGTGGCCGTTATCTCTGTGGTCTCCAATGAGTCGACCCTGAAAGACACCATTGTTGATGTCTTGACCGCCGTGGACGCGATCTTGCTCGGCACAGTGCTGCTCGTCATCGGGTATGGCCTCTACGAGCTGTTCATTGATGCGGAAGTGAACGTGCCTCTCTGGTTGAGAGTCCGCGACTTAGACGACTTGAAGTCGAAACTCATCGGCGTGGTGGTTGCCATCATCGCAGTAGTTTTTGTGGGTGTTTTTGTGGATTCCAATAGAGCGGAAGAAGTGATTGCCTACGGAGTCGGCGCCGGCGCGATAGTTTCGGGGCTGGCGATTTTTGCCTACGCCTCGAAAAAGAATGATTCCCACAGCAGCACTGGATCTCCCTCGATGAAACAGATGCATGGCGCAAGCGGGCAACAACAACCCCGCGACGACAGCAACGATCTGAAGTAGCTTTCGACTCCTCTACACAAGCGGACGGAACATTTCCAATGCCACGTCGCATCCGCCTGAATGCCGTTCTTCTCGCCCGGTCCATGGCGGTAGCCTCCCGCGCTAACCTCTGTGCTGACAGGCCGAGCCAAAGACGAGGAGACCAACGATGGCGGCTGACAGACTGATCTCCAGCGGCAGCCCCTGGGAGGTCTCAATCGGCTATTCCCGGGCGACGGTCGCCGGCGACTACGTGCACGTATCGGGGTCCACCGCGAGCATCGGCGGTGAAATACAGCATGCGGGCGACGCCTACCGCCAGACCCTGGTCGCATTGAACGACGTCATCGCCCCCGCGCTGGCGCAAGTCGGCTACTCACTGGCAGACGTGGTCCGTTCGCGGGTCTACCTGGCCAACGCCTCCGATGTCGACGGGGTCGCCAAGGCGCACGGCGAGGTCTTCGGCGAGATCCGGCCGGCCGCGACCATGGTCGCCGGGGTGACGATGGTCGATCCGAAAATGTTGGTAGAAGTCGAAGTCGACGCCTGGAAGCGTGGCTAGTCAGTCCTTGTCGCCGCACCGGCGTTACGGACCAACCATTCATGTTCACGGCGAAAGTCAAAGGGCGGTTGACCGTAGAGTGCCGAAAAGGACCTCCCTGGTACTGACGGCACAGGCCGGAAAGCGCTGCTAAACAACAAGAGCCGCCCCGGTCGAACTCTCAATCGGGGGCACCTGGAGATTTGCACCCCGACGCAACCACGGCCGCCACTGCCGCCGCCTAGTCGAAGCGTTGACTGATGAGCGTCCAATGGTTGCCCAGGTCGTCGCAGCGGTACGCCAACTGGTCCAAGACGGTTTGGGCCAACGCGAGACCGCGGCCCCGCTCGGCCATTGCGTCGGGCATGGCCACGGACGCAAGGTCGATGTCGGCGGGCGGGCCGTCGTCGGTGAAGGTGACGTGCACCTGATCGCCCACCAGTTCTGAGCCCATCCGGATTCCCACCGGCTGGCGGCCCCCGGTGTGCTCGATGATGTTGGCACCAATCTCGGCGGTGGCGATTGACATCTGCGTACGTACCTCATCGGGAACGTGGGGGTGGATCAGCCACAGGGAGTTGAGCTCACCTTGAATCGCCCCGAGCGGGTCGGGATGGGCACCGCCGATCTCGGCGCTACCCGCAGTGTCACTTGCGGCGGCGTAGGAGGCGATCGCCGGCGATTGGACCACCCTGGGCAGCGGCGCCGCGGCCAACACCGTCTTCAAGTAAGCGCGGCGCTCCAACGCCCACACCTGAAAAGCGGCGAGGTCGTCCCTGTCGAAGTTATCCCAGCTGTTCATCAGGACAGGGCCGCCCGGCAGGCGCCGAGTGTGGTGGCGGCGGCCAGCAACGCGGCCGCGCCGGTGATGCGGATTATGCCGTACATCAGAGGTTCCGCTCCCATGCGAATTCTCCCGTCCGGAGGTCAGCGTGCCGACAGCACCTGGAAGCCGTCGATGATGCTCTGGGCGTCCTCGGCGTAGCTGCCGCTGTCGGGGTCGACCGCCTGGATGGTGAGCGTCGCGAAATATGACGTCGCCGGACTGGTACACCACCACCCGGGTAGCGGCACTACGCGGCGGCACCGCTCCAGTGGCCGGTGCGGTGTAGGTGCTCGTCATTGCCGCAGACCGCAGACTTGGTTGGCCTGGGTGCTCAGATCGGTCGCAGTGTCGGCTCGATGCTGGCCGCAGCGCTGGTTCTGCTCGCCTCCTCACCAGAACAAGGCCCGGGCTGCGAACGCCAGCATCGCGCTGCCGGTGGCGGCGCTGCTCTGAGTGACTGCTAGGAAACGGTTCGGATGAGTTTCTTGTTGACGAACTCGTCGATGCCGAACCGGCCCAATTCACGTCCGAACCCGGACCGCTTGACCCCGCCGAAGGGCAGTTCGACCCCCTCGGCGCCGACGGCGTTGATGAAGACCATCCCGGCGTCGATCTTGTCGGCCACCCGCTTGGCCTGCTCCGGGTCGGTGGTGAACACATATGAGCCCAAGCCGAACGGGGTGTCGTTGGCCACCTTGACGGCCTCATCCTCCGAGCTGACCTTGTAGACCGTCGCCACCGGGCCGAACAATTCCTCGTGGTAGGACGGCGAGGCCGGCGACACCCCGGTCAGGACAGCCGGCGGAAAGTAGGCGCCGTTACGCTCGCCCGCAGACACCAGTTGGGCGCCGTCGGCGACCGCCCGGTCGACCTGCTCGGCCAGCCGTTCCGCGGCGGCCGCCGAGGACAGCGGAGCAAGGCCTTCGGCGGTCTCGAGCACTTTCTTGGTGAACAGGTCGACGAACTCGTCATAGAGGTTCTCGACCACGATGAACCGCTTGGCGGCATTACAGGCCTGGCCGGTGTTCTCGAACCGGCCGGCCACGGCGGCGTCGACGGTGGCATCGAGGTCATCGGTACTCAGCACGATGAACGGGTCGGAGCCGCCGAGTTCGAGCACGACCTTCTTGAGGTTGCGGCCGGCGATCTCGGCCACCGCCGCGCCGGCGCGCTCCGAACCGGTGAGCGAGACGCCCTGAACGCGCGGGTCGGCGATGGCGTCGGCGATCTGCTCGTTGGTCGCATAGACGTTGACGTAGGCCCCCTTGGGGAACCCGGCGTCGTCGAAGATCTGCTGGATGGCTTCAGCAGATTCCGGGCACTGCGGGGCGTGCTTGAGCACGATGGTGTTGCCCAGCACCAGGTTCGGTCCGGCGAACCGGGCCACCTGGTAGTAGGGGTAGTTCCACGGCATGATGCCCAGCAGCACCCCCA
>NZ_JBILVF010000139.1:0-9066 GCF_044370595.1 Mycobacterium sp. | reverse complement strand
AGCGATCGGAGATTCGGTGAGGGGTTCACCCAGGGCAGACCCGTTTGGTCGAACCACTGCCCGCGGCGCCATCCCTGCGCGGGAACGACGGTCAGGTCCGCACCGATACCCTGCTGCCGGTTGAACAGCGTGGCCAACTCTCCGACCGTCATGCCGTGCCGCGCGGGGATGGGGTACATGCCGATGAACGAGGAGAAGGCCGGGTCCAGCAGGGCGCCTTCCACGATGTCGCCGCCGATCGGGTTCGGCCGGTCGAGAACGACGAACGGGATGCCCTTGCGCGCCGCGGCCTGCATCGACAGCGCCATGGTCGACACGTATGTCCAGGTGCGTCCACCGACCTCCTGAAGGTCATAGACCAGGACGTCCACGTCCTTCAGCATCTCGGGAGTCGGACTGTGCCCTTGCGCCGCATACAGGGAGTAGACCGGCAGGCCGGTCTTCGCGTCGAGACCGTCAGCGACCGTGACACCCGCCTCAAGGGTGCCGCGGATACCGTGTTCCGGCGCCAGCAGGGCCACCAGTGTCAGCTCGTCGTGCTGGGCGATCAGATCGATGTCCGACGTGCCTGACCGGTCGACGCCGGTGTTGTTGGTGATGAGGCCGACCCGTTTGCCGCGCAAGGCAGCCGGCACGTCATCGAGGAAGACCTCGATGCCCGGACGCACGCCTGCCGCGGCCGGAGACGCAGACACCGGTGCCGGCGCGCCGCAAAACAACATGAGGCACGCCAGGAAAGCGCTCAGCATCAGCCAGAGGCCGGACCGTGCGACGGGCATCCGCGCACTATATCGGACAAAAGCAGATGGCCCCCGCAGTGTTCTAGTTGAATACCGTTGTGGAACAACAGTGTCCATGATCGCGCGGTGAATTTGGGGGAGACCCCTATGCGCTTCAACCAGCAGTCACCGAGGACCCTGAAGCCAGAGGCCCATAACGTCTAGATCAAAGCGTCACTCAGATGATTTGGGGTGCCGTATCGGTGCGCGGTGATGGACACCGCCTGCTCACGCAGGAAGGTGAGTAGCTCCACCCGGCCGGCCGACACCACATCGGACCCGTAGACCGCAATCTCCGGGGAGCCGCCGGCAGCCTGCGTCGTCGCAAGCACATTCGTCCCGATCAGGCGAATGCGCGCTGGGCCGGTCCGCGCGGCGACGCGAGCGGCCCAGGCTTCGCCGTCCTCGACCGCGAGCAGGACGTTGGCCCCGCGCAGCACGCTTGCAAGGGAGCCGGGCAATTCGACGGCGGTGGAAACGGTCAGGGCAGCGCCCGCGAGGAGACCCGCCGCGGCGACCCGGGCGAGTTCGGCCACCCCGCGCCCGGAAGTCTCTGCGTCGTAACGGATGACGACCGGCACCGGCCGGTACCGGAACACATTTCGCTCAGCGAACAGTCCAGACACATCCTTCGCGACACCGAACTCGTTGGCCCACAGGCGGGCGTCGTCGCTCAACGCGGCGGCGAGCCAGTCGCGGTGCTCATGGCCGTCCATCGATTCGAGAATCCGGGCCGGGAGCCCGGTGACGGCTTCAGCGTCGGGTGGCAGGGGGGCATCACGCCAGGAGCCCATCCCTACAAGGTAATTCGGTCCGCCGGCCTTGGCGCCGGCGCCCACCGCGGATTTCTTCCAGCCGCCGAACGGTTGGCGCTGCACGATGGCACCGGTGATCCCCCGGTTGACATAGAGGTTGCCGGCTTGAATGTGCTCCAGCCAGTAGCCGACCTCTTCGGGGTCCAGGGAATGAAGACCTGAGGTGAGCCCGTAGTCAACCTCGTTGACGATCTCCACGGCCTCCTGCAGCGACGCGGCGGTCATGACACCAAGGATCGGGCCGAAATACTCGGTGCGGTGGTACTCCGAACCGCGCCGCACGCTCTGCCGCACCCCGGGACTCCACAGCCTGCCCGAGTCGTCGAGCCGTTGTGGGGTCAAGAGCCAGGACTCCCCGTCGCCGAGTGTGGTGAGCCCGCGAAGAAGCTTGCCCTGGGCCGGGGAGATCAGCGGCCCCATCTGGGTGCTCAGGTCCCACGGGTAGCCAACCTTCAAGGAGCGCACCGCGTCCATCAGTTGAGCCCGGAATCGTGGGGAATCCGCGACGCTGCCTACCAGCACCACCAAAGAGGCGGCTGAACACTTCTGGCCGGCGTGACCGAAAGCCGAATGCACGACATCTTTGGCGGCCAGGTCCAGATCGCCCGACGGGGTGACGATGACGGCGTTCTTGCCGGAGGTCTCGGCGAGCAGGGGAAGATCGGGCCGGAATGATCGGAACAGCTCCGCCGTCTCGTAGGCACCGGTGAGGATGAGCCGGTCGACCTTCGGGTGGGAGATCAGGGCGGCGCCCAAGTCGTGTTCGCTCAACTGCACGTAGGTGAGCAGCTCCCGCGGGACCCCCGCTTCCCACAAAGCCTGGACCATCACGGCGCCGCAGCGACTGGACTCGGCGGCAGGTTTGATCACCACCGCCGAGCCCGCGGCGAGCGCGGCGAGCGTGGACCCGGCGGGGATCGCGACCGGGAAGTTCCACGGCGGCGTGACGACGGTCAGGCTTGGCGGCACGAACACGGCGCCGCGGACATCGTCGAGTTCTCGGCCGAGTTCGGCGTAGTAATGCGCGAAGTCGATCGCCTCGGAGACCTCCGGGTCGCCCTGGTCGAGTGTCTTGCCGCACTCGGCGCCCATCACCTCCAGCAGCTCGGCCCGCTTGGCCTCGAGCACGTCTCCGGCGCGGTGCAGGATCTCTGCTCTGGCACCGGGTCCCAGGCCCTGCCAGGCGGCGGCAGCGTCAACGGCCCTGGCCATGATCTGATCCAGGTCAGCCCGCGAGCGGACCCAGCCGGCCTCAGCTGTCGCCTCGCCGAGATGCGAACCGCGCATTCTCGCCGCGATCTGAGCGCCCCACTCTCGGTTTCCCGGCAGGTCCGGATCGGTGTCGGGGCAGTTGGCGAAGCCTTGGAAAGGGGCCGAGGCCGGGGCTGGGCTCGGGGTGAGGCGGCGGTCTTGAACCCGGTGCGGCGCGGGCACCTCCTCGGTCAGCGCTGCCAGAGAATCAAGGAAGCGCTGTTTCTCCCGCTCGAAGAGGCCTTCATCTTTGTCCAGCTCGAAGACCGCGGACATGAAGTTCTCCCGGGAGGCGCCTTCCTCAAGGCGCCGGATCAGATACGCGATCGCCACGTCGAATTCGGCCGGATGCACCACCGGGGTGTAGAGCAGTAACGAACCGACATCCCTGCGCACCACCTCGGCTTGGCCGGCGGCCATGCCCAGCAGCATCTCGAACTCGATGCCCGCGGTGACCGAGCGTTCCTGGGCGAGCAGCCAGGCCAGTGCCACGTCGAAGAGGTTGTGCCCGGCCACCCCGATCCGGACGTTGACGATCCGATCCGGGCGCATCGCGTAGTCGAGCACGGCTTTGTAGGAGGTGTCGGTCTCGCGCTTGGAGTGCCAGGTCGCCAACGGCCAGCCGTGCAGATCGGCGTCCACCGATTCCATTGGAAGGTTCGCGCCTTTGACCACCCGCACCTTGATCGGGGCGCCGCCGGCCGCGACGCGAGCCGCAGCCCACTCTTGGAGCCGGATCATCGCCGACAACGCGTCGGGCAGGTAGGCCTGCAGAACGATCCCGGCTTCGAGTTGCCGGAACTCTGGGCTTTCGAGGACGCGGGTGAACACTGCAATGGTCAACTCGAGATCTTTGTACTCCTCCATGTCCAGGTTGATGAACTTGCGGGTGGGCACGGCGGAGACCGCCTGGCGATAGAGCGGTGCCAGGGTCTCGACGATGTGGTTGACGGCGTCGTCGAATGCCCAGTGATTGTGCGGTGCAACGGTGGAAGAGACCTTGATCGAGACGTAGTCCACGTCGTCGCGGGCGAGCAACTGGGCAGTGCCCGCCAGTCGGCGTGCGGCCTCGCCCTCGCCCAGGATCGCCTCGCCGAGCAGGTTGACGTTGAGGTTGAGTCCCTCTTTTTTGATCTTGGCGATGGATTTGCCCAGTGTCGCCTCACTGGCGTCGATGATGAGGTGGCTGACCATCTTTCGAAGCACTCTGCGCGCCAGGGGGATAACGAGGTTTGGCAACACCATGGCGAGCGTCCCGCCGAGTTTCACCGCGAAGCGCAGATACCACGGCAGGAATGCCGGAGTTTTCGCGGTCAGCCTCCGGAGATTGGCCGCGGCGACGGGAAAGTCCTCTGGTCGGACCACTCCGTCGACGAAACCGACTGTGAATGCCAGGCCATCGGGGTCTTTGAGAACCCCGGCCAACTGCTCCGCCGAGGATCCGACAGGCACCGTCGCGGCTTCAGCCAGCCAGTGCCGGACCAGGTCGACCGCCCTGTCGGCCAGGTCTTGCGGGCGGACATCGCTCATTGCGGGCTCCTGGTGGTCGCCTCGACTCACGAGCGGGACCGGTCGATGAGATTCGACAAGACGACGATGCTTTCGCTCCTGTCCACCTCGGCCGATGACCGGATCCTCTCCAACGCTGCCTCCAGATGCTGCATGTCACGTGCCAAGACGTGAAGGATGGCGTCCGACGTTCCGGTGACAGTCGCTGCACTCACAATCTCAGGAATGTCAATCCAGGCGTTGCGCAACTGGTTTGGTGCAATTCGGCCGTGGCAGAAGACCTGCACGTAGGCTTCGGTTTTCCAGCCGAGCGCACTGCGGTCGACCACCGTGGTGAACCCCCGGATCACGCCGCTGTCGAGCATCCGATCCACCCGACGCTTCACCGCGGGTGCCGACAATTTCACGCGGGAGCCGATGTCGGCGAACGTCGTACGGGCGTTGTCGGCCAACTCGGCGAGAATGCGCTCGTCGGTGTCATCGAGGCGATCCATCTAACCGTCACCGTCCTTCAGCGTTGCGCAACAATTGACTGATAGAAACCCGTTATACACAACAATCAACGCTACTATAAGCAATATATGGCGATTGATTGTGTCCAGTCGGTGCAATACCGTTCATTCATGACTATTGACTCTGATGTCGTCGCGGGGATTCCGCAGACGCGCAACGCACGCCTCCGCCATTACGTCATGACCCGCCCAGCGTTCTTCGACGTCACGTACGCGATCAATCCCTGGATGGACACCACCACGGTGGTCGATCTTGAGCTTGCGAACTCGCAGTGGGAGAGGCTGCGTGATACCTACCGCGAGCTGGGCCACACCGTCGACGTTGTCGAGCCCGTGGCGGGCTTACCGGATATGGTCTTCGCCGCCAACGCGGGGTTGATCGTCAACGGTGCCGCAATCGTCGCGCGCTTCAAACACGCCGAGCGCGCGGGTGAGTCGACAGCGTATGCCGAATGGATGACCGGCCGCGGCTATGCCCCTGTGGACACCCGGTATGTCAACGAGGGACAGGGCGACCTGCTGGTGGCGGGTGGAATCATCCTGGCCGGAACAGGTTTCCGGACGGATCCGCGAGCCCACCGGGAGGTGGCCGAGATTACCGGGATGCCTGTTCACACACTGGAACTCGTCGATCCCCGCTTCTACCACCTCGACACCGCGCTGACAGTGCTCGACGACACCACTGTTGGCTACTACCCGCCAGCATTCAGCGAATCATCCCGGCTCCGAATACGGGAATTGTTCCCGGACGCGATCACCGTGGGCACCGCCGACGCCTACGTGCTCGGACTGAACGCGGTCTCCGACGGCAGGCATGTGGTTCACCCGGAGCAGGCCACCGGATACGCTGACCAGCTCTACCAAGCCGGTTTTGATCCAATCGGCGTCGACCTGTCCGAGCTGATCAAGGCCGGCGGCTCGGTCAAGTGCTGCACGCTGGAGATTCATTCATGACCGTCGGTGCAGCACTCGCTACCGGAGCTTCGATGACCGATGCGGCGATTGATCTCGAGGATGCCCACACCGCGCACAACTACTCACCGCTGCCGGTGGTGGCAACCAGTGCTCGGGGTGCGTGGATCACCGACGTCGAAGGCCGCCGGTATCTGGACTGTCTGGCCGCCTACTCCGCGGTCAACTTCGGTCATCACAACCCCGAGATCGTCGCAGCCGCTCATCGGCAACTCGACGAGCTGACCCTCGTCAGCCGGGCCTTCCACTCCGACCGCCTGGGTTCGTTCTGCGCGGTCCTCGCCGAGTTATGCGGCAAGGACTTGGTCTTGCCGATGAACAGCGGCGCAGAGGCTGTCGAGAGCGGGATCAAGGTTGCGCGCAAATGGGGCACAGAGGTCAAGGGTGTACCCGAGGGGATGGCCAACATCATTGTGGCCGACAACAACTTTCATGGCCGCACGATCAGTATCGTGAGTTTCTCGTCGGATAACAGTGCGCGCGCAGGGTTCGGTCCGTTCACGCCGGGATTCCGCTCAACCCCATTCGGCGACGCCGATGCTGTTGCGGCCGCGATCGACGAGAACACGGTTGCGGTGCTGGTCGAACCCATCCAGGGCGAGGCGGGTGTCGTTGTCCCACCGGACGACTACCTTCCCCGGCTGCGTGAGGTGTGCAGCCGACGGAATGTCTTGTTGATCGCCGACGAAATCCAGTCCGGTCTGGGACGAACCGGCCGTACCTTCGCCTGCGATCACTGGGACGTTGTGCCCGACGTCTACCTGCTTGGCAAGGCGTTGGGCGGCGGCGTTGTCCCGGTGTCGGCCGTGGTCGCCGACCGAGATGTTCTCGGCGTCCTCAGGCCGGGTGAGCATGGCTCGACTTTCGGCGGGAATCCGCTGGCCGCGGCCATCGGCAGCGCGGTCGTTGAAATCCTGCGCCGCGGCGAATTCCAACAGCGATCGGCGCAACTCGGTGAGCACCTCCATGCGCGACTGCGATCGCTGATCGGCCGGGGCGTCCTGGATGTGCGCGGGATGGGATTGTGGGCTGGCGTCGACATTGATGGTCGGCTCGGCACCGGAAAGCAGCTAAGCCGGGCCCTGGCTACCCGCGGTGTGCTGGTGAAGGACACCCAGGGATCGACACTGCGGTTCGCGCCGCCTTTGGTGATCACCGCCGATGAGATCGACTGGGCGGTCGAGCAGTTGGCCACCGTCCTGGATGAGGCGGCCCACTGATCACGCCGTGATCGACTCGTTCAGCGCGCTGTGGTGGCGACCCCAGACGAAGTAGAAGACCAGGGCGACCAACACCCACGCGCCAAACGCCAGCCAGGTGTACCAGTGCAGGCTGAACAGGATGTAGGCGCAGGCCAGGATCGCCAGCACCGGTGTAATCGGGTAACCGGGGACCCGGAATCCGCGCGGCAGGTCCGGTTCGCGCACCCGCAGCAAGATCACCGCCACCGCCACCACGATGAATGCGACCAGGGTGCCGATCGAGACCATGTCGGCCAGGTAGTCCAGGGGGACGAACCCGGCGAGCACCGCCACCACACCCGCGACGATCACGGTATTGCGCACCGGTGTCATCGTGCGTGGGCTGACCTTGGCGAAGGTGGACGGCAGCAGGCCGTCGCGTCCCATCGCGAACAGAATGCGGGTCTGGCCGTACATGACCACCAGCGTGACCGAGAAGATCGAGACCACCGCGCCGGCGGCCAGCACCGTGCCCCAATAGTTGGCGCCGGTGACCTTGTCGAGGATGACCGACAGACCGGCTTCTTGGCCGCCGAAATCCTGCCACGGCTGGGTGCCCAGCGCCGCGACCGTCACCAGCAGATACACGGCAGTCACGACCAGCAGTGCGGCGATGATGGCCCGCGGCATGGTTTTTTGCGGATTCTTCACCTCGTCGCCTGCGGTGGAAACCGCGTCCAAGCCGATGTAGGAGAAGAAGATCGTCCCGGCCGCGACGCTGATACCAGCCATCCCGAACGGTGCGAAGTCGGCGAACCGGTCGGCCTCGAAAGCGGTGAAGGCGATCGCGGCGAACATCCCCAGCACCCCGAGTTTGATCACCACCATGATGCTGTTGACGGTGGCCGACTCACTGGCCCCGCGGATCAGCAGCACTGCGCACAGCATCACCAGGATCACCGCGGGCAGGTTGATCACACCCGGGTTGACATCCCAGGGCGCCGCCGACAAAGCCTGTGGGAGCCGGTGCCCGAACAGGTTGTCAGCCAGTTTGTTGACGTACTGACTCCACCCGACCGACACCGCCGCGGTGGACACGCCGTACTCCAGCAGCAGGCAGGCCGCCACCACCATGGCCATCACCTCGCCCAAGGTGGCGTAGGCGTAGGAGTAGGTCGATCCGGACACCGGGACCGCGGAGGCCAGTTCGGCGTAGCAGACCGCCGCCAGTCCGGCGGCCAGGCCGGCGATCAGAAACGACACCGCCACCGCGGGCCCAGCCTCGGGAACCGCGACCGACAGCACGAAAAAGATTCCGGTGCCCACGGTGGCGCCGACGCCGAACATCGTCAGCTGGAACGTCCCGATCGACCGCTTCAGGTTGGCCGAGGCGCCGTGGGCGACCGGGGCGCCGACGACGGGCCGGCGGCGCAGCATCTGCTCGGTCAGGGTGTAGGACGGTTTGTAGGAGGGAACTGTCACCAGGACTCCTAACGCCGCTGAAAGAAATGAGTGTGCGCGTACCGGCTGCCGAGGCGGCCAAAACCGAATGTCCGTAACGAAGACTTAACGAAAGCAATCGCCGGGGGACGTCCAGCCGGTGTGACCATGCTCCACATCGGCCCCGGCCAACACCGAAAACCGATCGCGCACAGCAGCTCCAAGGCAGCGCTGACCCCAGCGCCAACGGCGTTGTTGGAATACGCTCTAACACGCTAGTTGCGCGGCTCCGCCCGACCGCGTTCCGACGCTTGATGAGGATGCCGCTGTGAATATCGATTCCATTCAGGTTTACGTCGGTCCGAATGTCCACGCGCGGGAGGCGGTGATCCGGCTCAAGCTGAACGTCAAGCCGAGCTATGCCGAGACGCTTAAGGGCCTGGGGGCGGACGTGATCGACAGACTGGCAGCGGTGCTGCCAGGGCTTGCGCGCGAGCAGGCCGAGTGGCTTGTCGCGTTGCGCTCCGGCGAGGCACTGTCGGTTGGCGATCTGGTCGGGAAGCTGGCTTTGGCGCTGCAGCATGCCGCCGGCATTGACGGCACACTC
>NZ_JBILVF010000136.1:0-9483 GCF_044370595.1 Mycobacterium sp. | reverse complement strand
TGGTGATCGACGCGGTGGGCCGCCCGGAAACCTGGAAGCAGGCCTTCTACGCCCGCGATCTCGCCGGAACGGTTGTTCTGGTTGGTGTTCCGACCCCGGACATGCAACTGGACATGCCCCTGGTCGACTTCTTCTCCCGCGGCGGTTCATTGAAGTCGTCCTGGTACGGCGACTGCCTGCCGGAACGGGACTTCCCCACCCTCATCGACCTGCACCGGCAGGGTCGGCTGCCGTTGGAGCGGTTCGTCTCTGAGCGCATCGGTCTGGACCAGGTCGAGCAGGCGTTCCACAAGATGCACGCCGGTGAGGTGCTGCGCTCGGTGGTGGTCTGGTGAGCGACGCCAGCCCGCGCAGCGCCATCCAACGGGTAGTCACCCACGGCACCTTCGAACTCGACGGCGGCAGTTGGGATGTCGACAACAACATCTGGATCGTCGGTGACGGCTCGGAGGTGATCGTGATCGACGCCGCCCACGACGCGAAGGCCATCGAAGCTGCGGTCGCGGGCCGGCACGTCAGCGCGGTGGTGTGTACGCACGGCCACAACGATCACATCACGGTTGCTCCGCAACTCGGCTCAGATCTGGATGCTCCGGTCTGGCTCAACCCGGGCGACACCATGCTGTGGGAGATGACTCACGGCGACAAAACATTTCGGGCACTGAAGGACGGGCAGGTGTTGACCGCCGGCGGCATCGAATTGCGCGCCATCGCCACACCGGGCCACTCCCCCGGTTCAACCTGTCTATACGCCCCGGCTTTGGGTGCGGTGTTTTCCGGGGACACCTTGTTCCAGGGCGGCCCCGGCGCCACTGGCCGGTCCTTCTCGGACTTCCCCACGATTCTGGCCTCGATCAAGGACAAACTAGGCGTTCTACCGGCTGAGACGGTGGTGTGCACCGGGCACGGCGACTCCACGACCATCGGCGAGGAGATCGTCCACTACGACGACTGGGTCAGCAGAGGCCACTGACGACCGACTATGGCGCCGTGGCGTCGCTGCGCGGGTCGATGAGGATTTTCGCGTGCGTCTCCGGGTCGCGCAGCGCCTCGAACGCTGCGGCAACCCCGTTAAGCCCAACCCTGCCGGTGATCAGCGGGGCCGCGTCGAGTTTCCCGTCGGCCAGCATGTGCAGGCTGTCGCGGAATTCCAGTGGCGTGTAACCGAAGACGAACCGCATGTCGATCTCCTTGCCGACAGCCATCGCCGGCCGGATCTCATCGGGGTTCATGCACACCCCGACGACGATGACTCGGGAATTCAACGGTGCAGCGCTGACGACAGCGTCGATCATCCCGGGCACGCCCACGCATTCGAAGATCACCGGCCGCTTGGGTCCCGCTGCACCGAGGGCGTCGGCCGCCCGGTAAAGGTGCTCCCAGCCGGGCAGCTTGCGCAGTTTCTCCATCGACCCGACGCCGAGTTCGGCAAGCCCCGCGAAATCGGTCACCATCCCTTTGGAGGTCGCCCTGTCGTACGGGGAGTCGACCCGGGGGTCAACCACGATGTCGGCGCCACACCGGCTTGCCAACGCCCGACGGGCCGCCGAGAGGTCGCTGGCAACGATCTTCTCGACGCCGAGCGCCTTGAGTTGGCAGATGATGGCCAGGCCCACCGGCCCGCAGCCCACGATCACTGCGGTATCGCGTCTCTTGATCTCGCTGCGGCGTACCGCGTGCAGGGCCACCGCCATCGGCTCGGTCAAAGCGGCGATGTCCAGCGGCAGCCCGTTGGGCACCGGGAAGGTCATCGCTGCCTCCACCACGACCTGTTCGGCGTAACCGCCCGGCGCCAGCGGAGACAGACCTGTCAGCTGCACCCCGCCGTGCGCCCGGACCATCGGAAACGACACCACCCGGGTGCCGACTTTGAGGCCCTTGGGGGTCGTGGCGCCCCGTTCGGCCACCACACCGGAGAACTCGTGCCCCATGACGGTGGGGGTGTCACGACGAATACAGTCCTGATAGCCGACTTCGCTGAGGACATCGGCGAGTTCGTCGGCGTGATCCTTGGCGTGCAGGTCTGAACCGCAGATACCGCAACTGTGAACGTCGAGGACGAGTTGACCGTCCGCCGGCCGGGGCGCCGGAACGTCGATGACCGAGAAAACTCCGTTCGCGCAGCTGACAGACCTCACAGTGGCCGAGTCTAGTCATCTATTCGCCCTTGAGGATTCGCCGATTCGGTGCGCCGGCGGCCGAACCACCACGCCGCGATGGCCAGATCGACGCTCACGATCGACACAGCGGCGAACACCCACAGCGGGCCCTCGACGGATATGGTCGGCCCGAACGCCAGACGCGGTTCGGCGAATCCGCTCACCTGACCGCCGGTGACTACTCGGTAGCCACCTTCGGCGGCGACCCGCATGAACCAGACCCGACGGTGCGTCTCGCCGTCCACCGACACCGTCGAGCCGAGATCCTCGATGACCGTCGGATCGGGGGCACCGGGCGGCGGGGTGATGTCGACGTTCAGCTGCGGAACCGTCAATCCAGGCCCGTCGTCGTCGGCTACGAAACTGATGACGACCTCGCCGATCGGCAGGTACAGCTGCCCGGAGCCCGGGATTGCCACCTCCCCGTAGGCGCCGTACTTCTCGCTGGCGACCCCCAGCACAGCAGTGGTGATCAGGCCGGCGACCGACAGCGCCGCCAGTACGCCGAGCACGATCATCACTACCCGGGAGAGGCTACGGCCACCCATCTGCGCAGTCTCGCACGACGGGGTAGCGTCAGCGCGGCTACCGCAAAGCTAGGAGGCCGGTCATGTCCGCTGATGAATCACCCCGCGGCAGTGCATTGGTCCGCTTTGTGGTGCAGTTTTGGGCACCCTTCGTCCTGGTCGGCTTGGCCGCGGTCTTCATCGGTCAGAACCGCGACCGGCAACAGGTTCGCTTCCTATGGCTGACGGTCGAGTCGCCGATGTGGCTGCTGTTGGCGGCGATGCTGCTCGTCGGCGTGGCGGTAGGGCTGCTGCTGCGCCGCCGCCGGTAGCACTGTTCTCACTCTGACGGGGGTAGCGGCTCGACGAGTTCGGCGGTGCTGACCGAGGCCGCATCTGGGCCGGACCGCAGGGCCAGGGCGGCCGCACCACCCGAACCGGCGATCACCATCAGCACGGCGGCAGCCACCGCGACGGGCTGTCGATACCACGGCATGACGGCGGGAATGCGCGGCACCGGTTCAGCTGTGAACTCCAGACGGGGTTTGGCCACAGCCCGCACCGGGGCCACCGTCTCGTCCACCAACGGCACCAGTTCCGGGATGTCGGTGGCCCGCGACCAGGCCACGGCGCGCAGCACCGGATGGCACGCGGCGGGTACTACCGTGGTCGGGCTCTCCTCGCCCCGCGCGCAGCGCGCCGCCCCGCGGGCGGCAGCCAATGCCGGGTGGGGCGGGGTGATGACCGGCACACGCAGGTGCCGCGACAGCGTGGTGGTGACCGACGGAATGGCCGCGCCGCCGCCGATGGACACCACCGCCTCCAATCTGATCGGTGCTATCGCATTGCGCTGCAACAACTCCCGCACCACCGCAGGCACCACGGCCAACGGGCCACGGATCACATCGTCGAGTTCCGGGCGGGTCAGCCGGATATCGCCGCCCAGTCCCGCCGCGCGGGCGGAGACCGCCGTCGCGGTCCGGGTGGAAAGGCGCTCCTTGGCCGCACGGCACTCGGCACGCAGCCGGGTCAGCGGAGCGATAGCGGCGGTTCCGGTGGCGCCCGGGGGCACGCCCCCGGCGTAGAGCACGTGCGTCAGCAGTGCCCGGTCGATCGCGTCGCCGGAGAACTCCAGGAGCCGCACCGGTGTTCCGAGCACACCGAAATCGTTGAGGTCGACCAAGGTGACGGTTGTTCCACCGGCACCGAAGTCACACACCGCGACCACCCCGCGGGCGGGAAGATCGGCGGCCAGCCCGACCAGGGCCGCCGCATAGTCGGCAAGCAGGTGCGGGCGGGGTGCGTCGCCGGCCCACGGCGGCAGGCGGCGGACCGCCCGGTACAACGCCTCGACCGCCGCCGATCCCCAGTGCCCGGGGTAGGCCACCGCCACCGCGGCCGGCAGCGGCCGGCCCGCCGTCACGGTCCGGGCCACTCCCAGCAGGGCCTCAGCGAGCAGCTCGGCCGCCGGGTACAGGGAGCCATCGGCGGCCAGGACGCCCACCGGATCACCCACCCGATCGACAAAGTCGCCGATCGGCCGGCCCGCCCGGTTGACCACCGGAGGTCCGGTGACATCGCGGTCCGCACCGACCGCGGCCAGCGCCGAGGATCCGACGGACAGACCGACCGCCGGGAAGTCCGACCGCACATTCAGGTAGGTCATTTCACCGGCTATTTCGGCGCCGGCCGGACCGGTGTTACCGGATACTGCCCTTGCCCGGGATGAGCGGCAGATCCAGCGCGGTGACCCACCCGGGCGGCAGGTCGTTGACGGCCGGGACGGCGTTGAGTGCGCGCAGGCCGGTAGCCAGACAGCCGGCGGCGGCGGCATCGCGGGCGGAGCCGTCGGTGAACCGGAAAGCCGTCTCCTGGGCGATGCTGGGCGTGCCCTCGATCTCCACCCGGTAGACGTCGTCCTTGGTGCCCGACGGCCAGTCGGGAGCCGCGTCGTGGCCGATGCGGTTGACGTGCTCGAGTTGAATGCGGGTCTGGCCGCGATACACCCCGTTAATGGTGAACCGAACGGCAGCAACGTGTCCGGGTTCGATGACGCCCTTGGCTGTGGTCCGCTCGGTGGGCGTCACCCACTTATCCCAAGTGGTGGTGATCTCGTCGAGTTCGATCCCGGCAGCGAGGGCGATCATCGGAACCGTTGCACCCCAAGCGAATACCAGGATGTCGCGGTTCTCCAGCAGAGGCCGGTACTCCGGCTCACGGCCGATGCCCATCTCGAATTCGTAGTCACCTTCGTAGTTGGTGTAGTCGAGCAGTTCGCAGGCCCGTACCCGGCGCACCTCCGAGCACAGACCCATCAGGGTCATCGGGAACAGGTCATTGGCGAAGCCCGGGTCGATCCCGGTGGTGAAGCAGGACGCCCCGCCCTGCCGGCACGCCTCGGTGATCGGGTCGATCCAGTTCGGCGGGTTGAGGTGCATTTTCGGCCACACCCAGGGCGTCATGGCCGTGGAGCACACGTCGATCCCGGCACGCAAGAACCGGCTGATCAGGTCGATATTGACGTCGGCGTGGGCGGCGGTCGGACCGTAGTGCACCAGGGCGTCTGGCCGCAATGCGATCAACGCGTCGACGTCGTCGGTGGCGATCACGCCCGCCGGCTCCGCCAGTCCGCAGATCTCGCCGACGTCGCGCCCTACCTTGGCGGGGTTGCTGACGCCGACGCCGACCAGTTCGAACTCCGGGTGCTTGAGCACCTCGGGAATCACCATCTTCCCGACGAAGCCGGTCCCGTAGATGACGACGCGTCTCGTCACGTCCCGTGAGTTCCCTTGGAGCGCAGGGTGTAGCGCCGTTCGGCGTACTCCAAGTCATCACGCCATAACCGGGCTGCGGCGAGCTTCATCACCGGCCGAAGCAGTGGCGCGGCGCGCAGCGAGTACTGGAAGCCGGTGCGGTCGGACTGGGCGATGACCGCCTCGATCACGGCGGTGCGAGGACGCCCGTCGGGTCCGTTACCCAGCGGTGTCGCGTGGGTCTCGACCACGCTGCCGGCGCCCTGTCCCTCCACGATGTGCATGACGATCGTGCGCGGGTCGGGGACGGTGAACTGCGCGATGACGGGGATGCCCAGCCGGCCGAGGTGGAAGGTGACGGCGGTCTGGAAGACGTCGGCTTCCTCGTCGGCATCGACGGGCGGCGCGCTGAGCACCTCCAGTTGGGCGAAGGAGTAGGGATGGAACCAGGCCCCGTGCCAGGGGTCGAGCCGGTTGGAGAGGATGTCCTGGGGTTCGCACACGCCCTCCAGGCGGGTCACGGCAGCCAATTGCGGTCCGGTCGGGCGGGCCGCCAGGACCGGGCCGTCCAACGGCTCCTCGCCCCCGACCTTGTCCAGTCGTACCCACACGAGCACGCCGTCGTCATAGGCGGGAAACGGCTTCCAGCCGAACTCCCGGCCGCCGTCCAGCCGAAGTCCGTGCCAGGGGCAGATCAGCGCGCCGCAGTCGATCTTCCCGGTCGACAGGTCGGCCCCCAGGTGCGGGCAGGACGCCGGACCGACGTGCAGAGTGCGCCTCTCGTCACGCCAGGCGACGATCTCCACGCCGGCCACCGTGGTTCCGAACGGGCGGTCAGTGCGGACGTCGGCGCTGGCGGCGAAGACGAACCAGTTGCCGCTGGGCCGCCGCAGCGCGCGCTGCAGGGCCGCGTCGATGATCGCCGGTTCGGCCTGCTGGTAGGTGGGCTTCTGCTGAGCCCAGCCGGTTTTCGGAAGAATCTGCAGCGGTGAGTCTTTCGGCATACGCTCGGCCACCCGCGACCACAGATCCATCAAGCGCCTTTCTCAGCCAGCTTCCGCAGCACCGGCGAGCGCCCCTGCACCGGAACGGAGTGCAAAGTGTGCCCGGCGACACCCCAGCCCGCCAATAACTGGTTGGCCGCCGACCAGCCGGTGGTCGCGGCCCGTTCCATCAAGGCTACCGGCAGGTCGATGCGAATCCCGTCACCGGCCAGCACCAGCCCGTCGACTCCGGTGGCGACGGTGGGACGTTCGGCGAAGGACCCGGGCGAGAACAGTGGGCAATCCTGCTTGAAGAGGATCCGTTCGGCCAGGATGCCGGCCTGTGCGGTTTCCGGGTAGAGCTGGTGCAGCCGGGCCAGCATCTTCTCGCGCAGCCCCTCGAACGGCGGCGGGTCGACGACGGAGTAGGAGTGCACCTCGACCACCGAGCCCCCGTGGGTGCGGGCCCATTGGGCGGCCTGGCTCTCGTAGTTGCTGACGACGCTGATGTTGTCGACGGGCTCCAGCCCACCGGTGCCCAGGAAGGGTGGGCGGCCCGGCTGCACGGGGATGTCGAGCCAGAGTCGCTGCACCACGAACGGCGGTGCCACCTCCATCGCAGCCACCCGCTGACGCCAGTTGTCGTCGCCGAGTTCCGGGGAGGCGTCGACGATGCGCTGCAGGCCGGTCACATCGGCGGCCAGCACCACCCCATCGGCGTCGATGGAACGGCCGTCGGAGGCGTTCACCCGCAGCCGTTTCGGCCCGGACCGGTCGATCGACTCGACCGACACCCCGGTGTGGAAGGTCACTCCGCGACCGGTCAGATACTCCCCCAACGGGTTCCACAGGGCGGTGTCGAAATTGGACTCGGCGACGTCGAAGACCAGCCCCTCATTGGAGCCTAGGAAGTAGATGTGGAACATCGCCGCGAGTTCGGCCGCGGAGAGTCGTTCGGGTCGCGCGAAGAAGCTGCGGGCGAATACCTCGAAAGCCAGGTGGCGAGCCGCTTTCGGGAAGTTGATCTCATCGAGGAAGGTGCCGGCGTCGCGGTCGTCGAGTTGGTCGTAGATGCCCGGCACCGACACCGTCGCCAGCGGAGCGGCCGCCCGGCCGTTGATCCGCACCAGATCCCGGAAACGGAAGGTGGGGCTACGCAGGGCGAACACGATCGCATTCCAGGGCGGGCTCTGCGGCAGCCCACGGAATGTGTCGCGACGACCTTCACCGTCGATGAGGGGATAGTCCTCCACGGCGCGCAGCCGCGACAGGCCGGGGTCGCTGCGCCGCAACAACTCCCGCAGGTTGTAGTACTGGCGGAAGAACGCGTGGAAGCCGCGGTTGTTGGCCACCTCGGTGCCGGCCAGCGGGCCCTCGTCGATACGTTCGGTCCAGCCGGCCACTCGCCCACCGAGGTTGGGTTCGCGCTCCAGAACCTCGACGGTGACACCCCGTTCGGCCAGTCCGGCCGCGGCTGCCAGGCCGGCGATACCGGCCCCGACCACCACGACATGCGGTCGCTGCGGAAGCGCAGCGGCGTTCGGCAGCCCGGCTGGACCAAGGTGGCTGACGCGTCGGGGATCTTTCATTTCGCCTCTCCGAGGAATGTGTGGACGATATTGCGTTGCCATCCCGGCACCGTCTCGCTGTGCACACCGGAGAACCCGGCGGCCACCAGGCGCCGCTGGAATTGCGCGGCGCCGTCGAAACTGGTCACGCTGCGCCACAGGTGCCGGTACAGGGTGCTGTCACCGGTCTGCCGCCACCCGGCCGGGATGATGATGCCCCAGCAGACCGCGTTCCAGACCGCCTGGGCCGCTGTGGAATCCTGCACCGAATACTCGTGCACGGCCAGCGTTCCACCGGGCCGCAGCAGTTCCCGGAACCGACGCAGTTGGGCGTCGGGATCGGCGAGGTTGCGCAGCAGATAGGCCGCCAGGATTCCGTCGAACGGGCCCTGTACCCCGGCATCGGCGAGGCCCTCGATCGGGGTGTGGACGAACCGCACCGAGTCCGGCCAGTTCTTGGCCGCAGCCTGTTCGAGCATGCCCGCCGAGGCGTCCACCGCGACGATCTCAGCCTGCGGGGCGGCCTGCAGCAGGGCCGCGGTGGAGGCGCCGGTTCCGCAGCCGGCGTCCAGCAGGCGCAAAGCCCGCCCACCATTGGGGATTCCCATCCGGCGCGCCGAGATCCGCAGGTGGTCGTGATAGCCGGGGTTTGATCCCACGAGCCGGTCGTAGGCGGCGGCTCCGACGTCGAATGCCCCGGGCACCTCCGGCCGTGCCAGCCCGGCCTTGGGCACCCCACGGAGACCGATCCTCATCGCGCGTCTCAGGCGGCGAGACGGCGGGCGCGGCGGGCGCGCACCAGCCCGCCGGTGAAGACCTGCAGCCGCCGTCCGGTGCCCACCGAGGCGCGCTCGCTGAACACTGCGAAGTCGATGTCTTCGATACGGTCGAGGATCTCCGAGTAGAGGGTGAAGGCCGTCGCTACGCAGGGCCGAGACTGCGGGGCCAGCAGGGCGATCCCCTTCTGCGCCTCCCGGTAGATGGCGCGGGTGATCTCATGTTGGGCGGCCAGCGCCTGCCGAACCCGCGGCTCGGTGCGTTGATTGTCGTGGCACCAGGTCAGCAACTCGCGGTCCACACCGAAGGCCGCCAGCTCGTCGGCGGGCAGGTAGACCCGGTTGCGGTCCAGATCCTCGTTGATGTCGCGCAGGAAGTTGGTCAGCTGGAAGGCCCGGCCCAGCGCCTCGGCGGCCGGCTCGGCGTCCGACAGCGGTCCGACGGTCCCCAGGATCGGCAGCATTTGCAGGCCGATCACCTCGGCCGAACCCCGCATGTAGCGGTTCAGCGCCGGCCGGTCGGGATAGTCCGTCACCGTCAGATCCATTCGCATCGAGATGAGGAAGTCGTCGAACAGACTCAACGGGATCTGATAGGTCCGCGCGGTGTGCAGCACCGCGGGCAAGACCGGCGCACTGGCGGCGGCGGCGGCGTCGCCACGGAAGAACCGTGCCGCCAACTGCTCCAGACGGGCTTCCCTTTCGGCGACGGTCGCCTCGGAGGCCAGGTCATCGAGG
>NZ_JBILVF010000135.1:0-9505 GCF_044370595.1 Mycobacterium sp. | reverse complement strand
ACAAGGAGCCGCTGTCGCGCAAGCAGGACATCGGGACTGATCTGGTGGTCCCCACCCAGTTCATGGCGGCCCGGCTGGCCGGACTGGGCTGGCTCAACCCGATCAGCGACACCCGCTGGACCAACAAGACGAATCTGCGCACAGACTTGTTGGACAACAAGTCCGACCCGGGCCGGAAGTTCAGCGCACCGTACCTGTCCGGCATGGTGGGCTTGGCCTACAACCGGGCCACCACCGGCCGCGACATCACCAAGATCGACGACCTGTGGGACCCCGCATTCAAGGGCAAGGTAAGCCTGTTCAGCGACGTCCAGGACGGCCTGGGCATGCTGATGATGTCCCAGGGCCATTCCCCGGAGAACCCCACCACTGAGACCGTCCAGAAGGCCGTCGACCTGGTCAAGGAGCAGAAGGACAAAGGCCAGATCCGCCGTTTCACCGGCAACGACTACGCCGACGATCTGGCCGCCGGCAACATCGTCATCGCGCAGGCGTACTCCGGTGACGTGGTGCAACTGCAGGCCGACAACCCCGACCTTCAGTTCGTCGTGCCGGAGTCGGGCAGCACCACCTTCCTGGACACCATGGTGATCCCCTACACCACCCAGAACCAGTCGGCCGCCGAGGAGTGGATCAACTACGTCTACGACCGGGCCAACTACGCCAAGCTGATCGCGTTCACCCAGTATGTTCCGGTGCTGTCCGATATGACCGCCGAACTCGACAAGATCGACCCGAAGCTGGGCGCCAACCCGCTGATCAACCCGTCGAAGGAGACACTGGACAGGCTGAAGGCCTGGGCACCGCTGACCGACGAGCAGACCCAGGAATTCAACAAGGCCTACGCCAGCGTCACCGGCGGCTGAGCCCGGTGGTGGCTCTCTGATGGCGGGCGTAGCCAGCAGCTCCCGGCAGCGCAGCAGGATCGCGCCCTACCTGATGATCCTGCCCGCGCTGGCCTACCTCGCGGTGTTCTACGCGGTGCCGTTCGTCTCGTTGCTGCGCACCTCGCTGTCGACGATGGGTGGCTCGATCTACCTGCCGACGCTGAACTTCGCCTGGGAGTTCGGCAACTACGGCCGCGCGCTCAGCGAGTACCGCGAACAAATCCTGCGATCCTTCGGGTACGCGTTCAGCGCCACCCTGCTCTGCCTGCTGCTGGCCTTCCCGCTTGCTTACGTGATCGCCTTCAAGGCCGGCCGGTTCAAGAATCTCCTTCTCGGACTGGTCATTCTGCCGTTCTTTGTGACGTTTCTGATCCGCACCATCGCCTGGAAGACGATTCTCGCCGACAACGGCTGGGTGGTCGGGGCGCTGGGCAGCATCGGGCTGCTGCCCAGCGAGGGCCGGTTGCTCTCCACCGGTTGGGCGGTGGTCGGCGGCCTGACCTACAACTGGATCATTTTCATGATCCTGCCGCTGTACGTCAGCCTCGAGAAGATCGACGGCCGTCTGCTGGAGGCCTCCCGGGACCTCTACGCCAGCAACCGTCGAATGTTCGGAAAGGTGATCCTGCCACTGGCAATGCCGGGCGTGCTGGCCGGAAGCCTGCTGGTTTTCATCCCGTCCGTCGGCGACTTCATCAATGCCGACTACCTCGGCAGCACGAGAACGACGATGATCGGCAACGTCATCCAGAAACAGTTCTTGGTGGTCAAGGACTACCCGGTGGCCGCGGCGATGAGCTTCGTG
Source organism: Mycobacterium sp. (assembly GCF_044370595.1). GTDB lineage: Bacteria > Actinomycetota > Actinomycetes > Mycobacteriales > Mycobacteriaceae > Mycobacterium. The sequence goes on along the minus strand of NZ_JBILVF010000135.1, from coordinate 7,813 downwards.
CTGATGGCGATCATTCTGGTCGGTGTGCTGCTGTACACCCGGGCGTTGGGCACCGAGGAGTTGGTGTGAGCGGGGACCGCCGATGACTGTCGAGGCCGTCACCTCACTGGCCGAGCCAGGCCGCAACATCCGCGGCACCTTCAAACTCGGGGATATCGCCCTGCGCATCGCCGCCGGTTTCACCCTGTTGTTCCTGTTCCTGCCGATCCTGGTGATCATCGTGTTCTCGTTCAACAAGCCGGCCGGCAAGTTCAACTACACCTGGCAGGGCTTCACACTGGAGAACTGGGCTGATCCGTTCAAATACCCGGCGTTGACGAACGCCTTGAAGATGAGCCTGAACGTCGCGGCGGTATCCACCGCGATCGCACTGATATTCGGCACCCTGGTCGCGATTGCCCTTGTGCGGCAACGCTTCCGGGGCCGAACAGCGGTCGACACCTTCATGGTGCTGCCGCTGACCTCACCCGAGGTGGTGATGGGCGCCTCGCTGCTGACCCTGTTCCTGAGCATGGGCTGGGCGACCGGCTATTTCACCATCGTGCTCGCGCATGTGGCGTTCCAGATCAGTTTCATCGCGTTGACGGTGCGAGCCCGCATCCGCGGCTTCGACTGGACCCTGGAAGACGCGTCCCTGGATCTAGGCGCGGGACCGGTACGAACCTTCTTCAAGGTGACCCTGCCGCTCATCGTGCCCGGCATCGTCGCCGCGGCGATGCTGTCCTTCGCCCTGTCGCTGGACGACTTCATCATCACCTACTTCGTCAGCGGTTCGACGGTCACCTATCCGCTCTACGTCAACGCCGCCACCAAAGCCGCGGTGCCGCCGCAGATCAATGTGCTGGCAACAGCCATCCTGCTGATCAGCCTGGTGCTGCTGATCGCCGGCACGCTCTACCGGCGCAAGCGGGTCGTCATCTAGCCCTCCCCCGCGTGCACCAGTTCCACTCCCGCACGGGCCATTTCGGCCAGCGCACTCGTCGTCGATTCGGCCGCCACACCGGCCGTCAGGTCAACCAGGACTCGGGTGGTGAAGCCGGCTCGTGCGGCGTCCTCGGCAGTGGCCCGCACGCAATAGTCGGTGGCGATGCCCACCACGTCCACCTCGTCCACGCCGCGTGCCCGCAGCCAGTCGGCCAGGCGAACCCCTTCGCAAGCGCCCTCGAAGCCGCTGTAGGCCGCCGAATACGCCCCCTTGACGAACACCGCCTCGACACCGGTGGTGTCCAGGTCCGGATGGAAGTCGGCACCTGCGGTGCCGGCCACACAGTGCGGGGGCCAGTCGGCCACGTAGTCGGGGTGCTCGGAGAAGTGCGTGCCCGGGTCGATGTGGTAGTCCTTGGTCGCCACGACATGGTCATAGCGGGGCGAATCGGCCATCAGACCGCTGATCGCGCGTGCCACCGCCGAACCGCCGGACACCGCGAGCGAACCACCCTCACAGAAGTCGTTCTGTACATCAACGATGACCAATGCCCGCATGGGACCACCGTAACGCGCCGGTACAGTCAGATTTTCAGTCCACGAGGGAATTGATGACACACTTCGACTTCTTCGACGCCGCCGAGTTGCCCGCCCCGGCGGTGACGACGCAACGGGCCTGCCAGATCGCCGCCGAGCACTTCGGTATGCAGGTCCAGGCCGACCTCCTGGGCAGCCAGCAGGACGCCAATTTCCTGCTCCGCGACTTGGCGGGGGAAGCGGTGGGTGTTCTCAAGATCGCCAACCCGGCGTTCAGTCGCCCCGAGTTGGAGGCCCAGGACGCCGCCGCCGCGTTCATCGCCGCGGGAGAGAACATCCGCACCGCGGTGAACGTGGCTCCGGACGCGCCCGGCTCGGGAATCGCCAATGTCGACGGACTGCTCGCCCGAATCATCTGCTATCTGCCCGGCGGGACACTCAGCGGCGAGCGCTACCTGCGGCCCGGCCAGGTCGCTGCGCTGGGAGATCTCGCCGGCCGCACCTGCCGGGCGCTGGCGGCCTTCGACCATCCCGGCGCCGACCGGGTACTGCAGTGGGATTTGCGGCACTCCAGACGCACGGTCGAGGTGCTCGCAGCCCACGTCGGCGACACCCACCGCCGCCGGACGGTCGAATCCACCGCCGAGGTCGCGTGGCAGGTCCTGGCCGGCCTGGCGGCGGATCTTCCGGTCCAGGTTATTCACGGCGACATCACCGGCGACAACATCGTGTGCTCCGACACCGACGGGGTACCCGACGGCCTGATCGACTTCGGTGACCTGATGCGGTCCTGGACAGTGGCCGAACTGGCCGTCACCGTTGCAACACTGCTGCGCCACGACGGCGTCGAACCGGCGGCGACATTGCCGGCCATCGAGGCGTTCCATGCGGTGCGGCCGCTGAGCTCTTCCGAGGTGGAGGCGCTGTGGCCCTTGGTGGTGTTGCGCGCCGCCGTCCTGGTGGTCAGCGGAATTCACCAGTCCGCCATTGACGTCGAAAACAGCTACGCCACCTCTGCACTGGAACTGGAGTGGCGAATCTTCGAGCGCGCCAACGATATTCCGCTGGACGTCATGACCGCTCAGATCCGCGACGCGTTGGGGATGGCGGCCATGGCGCCGCAGATCGGCGGCGAGGCAACACTGATCGACGGACTGGATACCGACCATGTGGTGCGTCTGGACCTGTCGGTGGAGTCCGACGCGATGGACGCCGGCTTTTGGCTGGAACCGGGCTGCGAGGATCGGTTGGCCCGCGATTCGCTCGCAGCGGGAGCCGCAGCGGTCATCACCACCTTCGGCCAACCCCGGCTGACCCACTCGGCCACGTTGAGCCCAGTCTCACCGGCGACCGTGGCCACCGGCATTCAGTTGTGGCCGCGCTCGTCGATGACCATGACCGCGCCCTGGGCCGGTTCGGTCGCCGTTGGTCCGGAGGTTCTGACCCTCACCGGGGCCGACGGGACAGTCGAAGTGCAGGGCGCGGTCCGCCCGATCGGCTCGGCGACCGATGCCGGTGCAGTGACCGCCGGTGCGGCACTGGCCGCTGTTGACGGCCCGGTGTGGATCCAGGTTCGGCGCAACGACACCGAGGCACCGCGGTTCGTGCGGGCGGAGTACGCGGCGGGCTGGCTGAGCAGGGTCAGCGACCCCGCGGGCCTGCTGGGACTGCCCCTGCTGCCCGTGCACGACGGGCACTCGGGCCGCGACAGTGTCGCCCTGCGGCAGCGCCGAACCCGGTCCTTCGCGGGAGTTCAGGAGCACTATTACCAGCACCCACCCCGGATCGAGCGGGGCTGGCGGGAGCACCTGATCGCCACCGACGGCCGCAGCTACCTCGACATGGTCAACAACGTCGCGGTCCTGGGGCACAGCAATCCCGAACTGGCCGACGCGGTAGCCCGTCAGTGGCGCCGGCTGAACACCAACTCGCGCTTCAACTACGGCGCGGTGGTGGCGCTTTCGGAACGGCTTGCCGCGACCCTGCCCGAACCGCTGGACACCGTGTTCCTGGTGAATTCCGGTTCAGAGGCCGACGACCTGGCGCTGCGGCTCGCGATGGCCGCCACCGGGCGGCACGACATCGTCGCCGTCGCCGAGGCCTATCACGGATGGACGTATGCCACCGATGCGATCTCGACGTCGATCGCCGACAACCCCAACGCGCTGTCCACCCGGCCGGACTGGGTGCACACCGTGCCCTCCCCGAACTCCTACCGCGGCGAGCATCGCGGCGCCGAGGCGTCCCGCTACGCCCCGGAGGCAGTGGCGATTATCGACCGCCTTACCGCGCAGGGACATCCACCGGCCGCGTTCATCTGCGAGCCGTTCTACGGCAACGCCGGGGGGATGGCGCTGCCGGACGGCTATCTGCGGGCGGTGTACGCCGCGGTGCGGGCCGCCGGCGGACTGGCGATCGCCGATGAGGTGCAGGTGGGCTACGGCCGCACGGGTCGCTGGTTCTGGGCGTTCGAGCAGCAGGGGGTGGTTCCCGACATCGTCTGCGTCGCCAAGGCGATGGGTAATGGGCAACCGCTCGGCGCCGTCATCACCACCACGGCGATCGCCGACGCCTACCGATCCTGCGGCTATTTCTTTTCTTCGGCCGGGGGCAGCCCGGTGTCATGCGTGGTAGGCCTGACCGTTCTGGACATCATCGAACGCGACGGCCTGCAGCGCAACGCCCTCAGTGTGGGCGACCACCTGAAGGCCCGGATCACCGCTCTCGGTGAGCGCTATCCCCTGATCGGCACGGTGCACGGCAGCGGACTTTATATGGGTGTGGAGCTGGTCCGCGACCGCGCCACCTTGGAGCCGGCCGTGACGGAGACGGCGGCGATCTGCGAGCGGATGCGTGAACTCGGGGTGATCGTGCAGCCCACCGGAGATCGGCAGAATGTGCTGAAGATGAAGCCGCCGATGTGCATCACCCGGGAGTCCGCCGACTTCTTCGTCGACATGTTCGAAAGGGTGCTCAGGACCGGGTATTGAGCCAATCACGTTGGTGCCGAACGAAATCAGCGTTGACCGTGGCTCCGTGCCCGGGCACGTAACGCGCGCCGTCACCGCCGAGGGCCAGCACCTTGTCCAGGGCGGCGGGCCACTGCGCAGGCTCGGCGTCGGGCCCGATAGCCGGTTCGGCGGACTCCTCCACCAGGTCGCCGCAGAACACCACCGTCGGCTGACCCGGAACCACGACAACGAGATCGTGGTCGGTATGCCCCGGCCCGGGATGGCTGACCCGGACCTTTCGATCACCAAGGTCGAGATCGGCATGCCAGACCAGGTGCTCTGGTGGGCGGACTGCCCGTCCGGCCTGCGCCACCTGATCGGGATCAGCCCCGAATCGCAGCGCTTCGGCGCATACCGCGTCGAGCCGGTTGCTCAGCGCTGCGCCAACCGGCGGCGCTGAGTAGCGGAGAGCCGATGGAAACCCGGCTGACCCCAGGATGTGGTCGAAGTGGTGGTGCGTCATCACTACGTGCGTGACGCTGCGGCCAGTGAGCTGTCGCAGATCGCTCTCCACGGCCGCGGCTTCCAGCAGCGTTGTGCCACAGTCAACCAGCAGCAGTCCGGAGGCGCCCACAACGGCCCCCACCGTGACATCGAGAAACGGCAGGCGCGTCCGGTATACCCCGACGGCTACTTCCTCCCACTGGTAGTGCACACCCTGACGTTATAGTGCGAGGGTGGTGTTCGGAGTGGCGCTAGGCGCCGGCACCGCGTTGCTCGCCGGGGCGGTGACCGCCGTTGCGATGCGGAGGCAATGTCCGAAGCCCGCAGACTCGCGCGGCACTGAAACGGCCCGTCCTGTGCCCTGCCGGTAGATTGGGCGTCAACCGAACCTTCAGGAGTTGCGATGACTGACCAGGATCCCAACAACCCGCCGTCCGGCTATCCGCCCCCGCCGCCTGCCGGCTATCCGCCGGCCCCGGGCTACCCACAACCGGGCTATCCGCAGCAACCGGCGGCCGGATTCCCGCCGCCGATGCCCGGCTCTCAGCCCGGTTACCCGCCGGCCCCCAGCCCTTACGGTCCTCCCGGTGGCTACTACCCCGGATATCCGCAGGTCGGGTATGGGTACGCCAGCCATCCCGGGAGTCTGGGGGCGCGGTTCGGCGCGCGTGTCATCGACGGCCTGCTGGTGGGTATCTTGTCGTTCTTCATCGCATTCTTGTTCGGCTCCGCGAGCAACATCTTGGTGACCGGGTTGTTCACCGGCCTTCTGACGTTCATCTACTTTGTGGCCCTGGAGATCACCCAGGGCCAGACGTTGGGCAAGAAGTTGCTGGGCCTATCCGTGCGCGGCGCCGGCGGGGCCCCCAAGCCGGACTTCAAGGCGTCCGCCATCCGCAACGCCTTCACGTTGCTGCCGATCGTCCCCTACGTCGGCGGTCTGCTAGGTGTCATCGCGATCATCGTGATTGCGGTGACCATCAGCAACAGCCCCACCAAACAGGGCAAGCACGATGAGTTGGCCGGTGGCACCCAGGTGGTCAAGGACTAACGCGGGCAGGTACTGACACGAAAATTGTGGTGACCACACCTGGGGAGTGGCGGGTTAGGCGGTGTCGGTGAGTGGTTCGAGGGTGACGCTGTAGTAGTCGCCGTTGGTGACGCAGGTTCCAGGCGGCGATGACCATGGTGTGTTTTCACCCGTCCGGCGGATGAAGACCTCGGCGAGGATGAACCCGTGGTGCTCGGTGAACCGTCTAGCTAACGCGACTGGTTACGGTTCCACTCCAACCAGCCCACGCCACGTCGGCCGTCGGCCGTCTGGACCTGGGCCCACGCCCGCGGGAAGAAGCTGACCCGCCCATCGGGTGACTCCAGCCGTACCGGGGCGTGGCCGAGGATGGTCACGCTCGCCACGACGGGTCCCGGCTGCAGGGTGAGCGTCGTGGTCAACGGAAGTCCGCTGCCGGCCAGGATGGCATCGGCGTCCACCGAGGTGGTCTCGATGACCTCCTGACCCGGTGGCTGGATGTAGCCGACGCTGACCGGGGGCAACCCCGGGATACGCAGATCCACCCCGTGCAGATGGGTGCCGTCGTCGAGATGCAGCGCACTCCAGACCCAGTCCATGCTCCACCAATCGCGCACGCCGTGGGAGTGGTCGCGCTGACCGGGTACAGCGTCGAATTCATAGGTCCGGCCGTCGACGGTGAGGGTTCCGCTGACCGTGCAGGGGATCTCATAGCGGGTCGCGATCCGGTAGGCGTACGGCGTTCCGCTGGTGTGCCACACCAGGTCCATCGACAGGTGGGCGTCCGCGCCGGGTTCGCCGCGCAGCAGCGCTGCGGGGTCGTCGTAAACCTGCGCTGGTCCGGCGACTTTGACCACATACTCCCGCAGGGGCGTCGTGGCGTTGTGCCGCAGCGTGATTGCTTCGCTGTGGACGTCGTTCGGGTCGGCAGGAAGAGGCGCGTCGAAGTCCAGCAGGGCAACCGTCGCAATGTCGGGGCCGCAGATCAGCGCGTTGATCCAGGCGGTGTTCTGGTTGGGTATCAGGCCCAGCCGGATCCATCCCCCGATTCCCTGTTTCGGGTCGGCGAAATCCCAGTACCAGCTTTCGTTCCAGAGCGTTTCCCCGACGGGCTCATGGGCTGACTCGTCGATCGGATCGGGTTGCAGCGCTTCGGCGTGCGCGGCGTGCGGCAGCACGTCGAGAGCGCCGGAGTCCAGCACATGGCTGCTGTGCCGGTCCAGCATGGTGAGGAACATCGCATCACCCCGTTGGGTGCGTTCCACCAGCATCGAGGACGCGATGGTCATCATCACCCCGAAGAAGCTTTGTCGGCGGACCCCGTCACGGACCTGACCGAGGGTCATCGCAGAATAGGGCCCCAGTCCGCAGTGGTAGGCGGTGAGCAGTTCGTCGTAGTGGGCGCGGCGCTCCTCGGTGCGCAGAGCGCAGCCCAGGAAGTAGGCGACATCGGTCAAAGCCGGACCCCAGGTAACCGTCTGCCAATCCACCACCGTCAGGTCGCGCAGCGACCCGGGGCGCCCGAACAACATGTTGTCCAGTCGGTAGTCGCCGTGGACCAGGCCTCTGACCCGGTCGGGGGCAGCCTCCTCGGCGAGGTAGTCATCGAAGCTGTTCACCAGGCGCTGGCAGACCAGCAGTTGCTGCGGAGTGATGGCGTCTCCGTAACGGTCGGTGAAGCCGTGGAACAACCCGGTGATCATCGTCTGGTTCATCGGGCTCTCGCGGTTAAGCCAGGGCACCTCGGCGAGGGTTTCGCTGCCGATCAGCGGGCCGTGCAGACGGCCCAGTTGGGTCAGGGCCAGCGCCGCGTCTTCGATTGTGGCGCCTCGGATTTCGTCGCCGACCTCCGCCGGTGCCGCATCAT
>NZ_JBILVF010000030.1:0-30515 GCF_044370595.1 Mycobacterium sp. | reverse complement strand
GATGTCCAATCCCTCGGGCAGGGGGCCCAGCGAACCCTCCGGGGTGTCCGCGCTGCGGCCGATCGCCACCCCGCCCTCGCTGGAACCGAACCCGTCGATCACGCTCACCGCGAACCGCTGAGCGAAGCGGCCGATGTCCCGCGGTGCGGCCTCGTTGCCGTACATGATGCGTAGCGGGTTGTCGGCGTCGTCCGGCCGCTCCGGGGTGGTCAGGATGTAGGACATGGGCTTGCCGACGTAGTTGGCGTAGGTGGCGTTGAAACGGCGGACATCGTCGATGAAGAGCGAGGCGGAGAACTTGCGCCGCAATGCAATGGAGCCTTGAGCAGCTATCGCCGGCGCCCAACCGGCCATCACGGCGTTGGAGTGGAACAGCGGCATCGACAGATAGAAGACGTCCGAGGGGCCCAACCCGAACCGTTCGGCGAGCATCACGCCGGGTCCGGCGACTTTCTCGTGGGTGCAGCGCACCGCTTTGGGCTCACCGCTGGTGCCGGAGGTGAAGATGAGCGTGAGTAGATCGTTTAATGCGCTGTTGGTGAACGTAACCGGTGAATTGCCGAAGCTGAGCAGTTCCTCGGTCCAGGTGGGGGCGGTGACGTCGAGCACCGTCATCCCACCGGGAGTGAAGTCGGGCCCGTAGCTCTGCGGGTCGGCGTCGGTCAGCACGAACTGGCAGTCAGCGTGGGTGATATCCCGGCGCAGAGCGCCTCCGCGCCGGGTGGGATTCAAGCCGACCAGGACAACACCACTGAGCGCTGCGGCCACCAACAGCGCCGAGAAAAGGGGGGTATTCCCCAGCAGCGCACCGACATGGGGAGGTTGGCCAGGGTTGAGCCGTGAGCGCAGCAGCGCAGCTAGATCGGCACCGGTCTGAATATGTTGGCGCCACGTCGAATACGAGCCGTCGTCGGCTGCGACTCCACGGTCGTCGACATCGGCCAGCGGCCGCAGGAGCTGGGTAACGGTAGGTAGCACGAGGCCCCGAGGTCAGGCTGGGGTATCGGCCAGTTCCCGGCCAATAACCCGCAATTGGGCGGTTGCCCCGCCGATAGCGAACTCGGTTTGCTTGGCCGAGATGAAGTAGCGGTGCACGGGGTGGTCGGTGTCGATACCGACACCGCCGTGGACGTGCACGGTGGTGTGTGCCACCCGGTGGCCGGCCTCGGCGGCCCAGAACGCGGCCGTGGCCACTTCCAGGTCGGCGGGAAGGTCCTCGGAAAGCCGCCAGGCTGCCTGTTCGCAGGCCAGCCGTAGACCCTTGATGTCGATGTAGTCGTCGGCCAGTCGCTGAGACACCGCCTGGAAGCTTCCGATGGGGCGGTCGAACTGCTCGCGAGTTCGGGCGTACTCGGCGGTGAGTTCCAAGGCCCGCTCCAGTACACCCAATTGGTAGGCCGCCAGGCCGACGGCCCGCCGCGCGGTCAGCCAGGTCAGGACTTCGGTTGCCGCGCCGTCCCCGACAACCCGGTCGGCGCCCAGTTCCACCCCCGCGAGATCCAGTTCGGCTGAACTGGTCAGCCCGGTGGTGTGCAGTGCCGTCACCGAGACCCCGGGATCGTCGGCGGCGACCAGGAATACCCGGGTGCCCGAGTCCGTCTCGGCAGGAACCAGGAAGGCGTCGGCCACCGGCCCGAACGGCACCTGAATGCGGGTTCCGGTCAGCTGGAAGCCCGATCCGGCATCGGTTGCCTGCACCGGCCCCTGACCCAACTCGCCGTCGAGTGCAACCGTCACGATCTTCTCGCCGGCCACCGCGGGGACCGCCCAGGCCTGCTGCAACCCTGCAGGACCGAATCGGGCCAGCGCCCCCGCGCCGAGCACCACCGACTCCAGGTAGGGCACCGCACCGAGTTGGCGGCCCAGCGCAGTCACGATCGCGGTCTGCTCGAGTACACCGAATCCGCCGCCGCCGACCGACTCAGGCGCGCCGGTGGACAGAATGTCGGCGTCGATCAGCGTGCGCCACAGAGACGTATCGAATCGCTGGTCCAGACCGTCGAGCTCGCGTTGGTGTTCCGGTGTGCACACCGAGTCGACGATGGTGCCGACCAACCCGGAAAGGTCCTGGGCTGCTTCAGTTCTGGTGAAATCCACGGTCAATCCCTCTCAGCGGTTCCGAGGCAGACCAAGTGCCACCATGCCGATGATGTCGCGCTGAACCTCATTGGTGCCGCCGCCGAAGGTGAGAATCAGCGAAGAGCGGTGCATCCGCTCCAGCCGCCCGCGCAGCAACGCGCCGCGCGAGTCGGGCCGCAGGGTGGCCGACGGGCCGAGCACCTCCATCAGCTGACGGTAGGCCTCGCATGCCAACTCGGTGCCGAACACCTTCGCCGCCGATGCGTCCGCCGCCGAGGGCGCCTCGTCATGGGATGACGCGAGTTCCCAATTGATCAACTTGAGGTACTCGGCCTTGGCGTGCACCCGGGCTAGGTTGAGCTGCACCCACTCCGAGTCGATCAGCCGGGCACCTCGGGCATCTTTGGTGTTCTGCGCCCACTCCCGCACCTGGGTCAAGGCGGTGAGAATCGGCTGGGCCGAAACCAGCGCGACCCGCTCATGGTTGAGCTGGTTGGTAACCAGTTTCCAGCCGCCGTTCTCCTCGCCGACCCGGTTGCCGACCGGTACGCGGACGTCGGAGTAGTAGGTCGCACTGGTGTCCGGCCCGGCCATGGTGTGCACCGGAGTCCAGGAGAAGCCCTCGACGTCGGTCGGCACGATCAGCACCGAGATACCGCGATGTTTTTTGGCCTCGGTGTTGGTGCGCACGGCCAGCCAGACGTAGTCGGCGTACTGGATGAGGCTGGTCCACATCTTCTGACCGTTGACCACATAGTCGTCGCCGTCCCGCACCGCCGAGGTGCGCAGGTTGGCCAAGTCTGTGCCGGCTTCCGGTTCGGAGTAACCGATGGAGAAGTGAATGTCACCCGAAGCGATTTTGGGCAGGTAGAACTGTTTCTGCTCGTCGGTGCCGTAGGCCATGATCGTCGGCGCCACGCTGTTGATCGTCAGGAACGGCACCGGTGCGCCCGCGATGGCCGCCTCGTCGGTGAAGATCAACTGCTCCATGGTGGAACGCGCTTGGCCGCCGTATTCAGTCGGCCACCCCAGTGCCAACCAGCCGTCCTTGCCCATCTCGGCGACCGTCTCGCGGTAGACGTTCCCGACCCCGATCTCGCCGCCGGCGGTCGAGGTCAGCGCCTCCTGACGTTGCGGTGTCATCAGCCGACCGAAGTAGGCGCGCAGTTCGCGGCGCAACTCTTCCTGTTCCGGGGTGTAACTGATCCGCATGGGCTGCGACCTCCGGTGGTGTGGGACCGTTCGGCGACCCGCCGACTGTTTTTGTTGTAACACGTTCTAGTCTTGGAATCCAGCAGCCCTTGTGACCAGCAACTGACGTCAGGTGGTCGTAGGGTGAGCCGGTAGGAACCCAAGGAGGAGCAATGCGAGTCGTCGTCGACCGGGATCGCTGTGAAGGTAACGCTATCTGCGTGGGAATTGCCCCCGAACTTTTCCAGCTTGACCAGGACGAGTATGCGATCGTCACCGCCGATCCCGTACCCGCCGACCAGGAGGCCCTGGCCGAGCAGGCGATCGCCGAATGCCCGCGTGCGGCGCTGAGTCGCCTGGACTAGAGGTTCTAACTTTTGTCTGCTCTCACTGATCTGTCCGGCCGCGTTGCGGTGGTGACCGGTGCGGCGGCTGGCCTGGGTCGTGCGGAGGCCGTCGGATTGGCCCGATCCGGTGCCACCGTCGTGGTCAACGACATGCCGGCCGCACTGGACGCCTCCGACGTCCTCGACGAGATCGCCACCGTGGGCAGCAAGGCGGTGGCGGTCGCCGGGGACATCAGCCAGCGCTCCACCGCCGACGAACTCCTCAGTTGCGCTGTCGGCCTGGGTGGGTTGGACATCGTGGTCAACAACGCCGGGATCACCCGGGACCGGATGCTGTTCAACATGACTGACGAGGATTGGGACGCGGTCATAGCGGTACATCTGCGCGGACACTTCCTGCTTACCCGCAACGCCGCCACTTACTGGCGCGGCAAAGCCAAAGACAGCGGCGGTTCGGTGTTCGGGCGACTGATCAACACCTCCTCGGAGGCCGGTTTGTCCGGTCCGGCGGGGCAGGCCAATTACGGCGCGGCCAAGGCCGGTATCACCGCGCTGACCCTCACCGCCGCCAAAGCCCTGGGCCGCTTCGGCGTGTGCGCCAACGCCATCTGCCCGCGGGCCCGCACCGCCATGACGGCGGAGGTTTTCGGTGAGACCCCCGAACTCGGCGAGGGGCAGATCGATCCGCTCTCACCCGAACATGTCGTCAATCTGGTGCGGTTTCTGGCTTCGCCGGCCGCCGACCGGGTCAACGGGCAAGTGTTCATCGTCTACGGCCCGACAGTCACCTTGGTGGCGGCGCCGACGGCTGAACACCGCTTCCACGCCGAGGGGCAGGTGTGGGATCCGGCGGACCTCGGCGCGACGATGCGTGACTACTTCGCCGACCGCGACCCGGAGCGCAACTTCGGTGTGATCGGCTTGATGGGCGACTGAGCCATTCCAGCGCCGACTTCCCGGGCCGACGAGGTCACGCCTTGGTGCTAGCCAGGGCGTCGAGGAATGAGCGGGCCCACTTGTCGACGTCGTGGGTGAGAACCTGGCGGCGAAGTGCGCGCATCCGACGACGGCCTTCCTCGGGGGTCTGGGTCAGCGCTGCGTCGATGGCGTCCTTGACGCCTTCAAGATCGTGCGGGTTGGTCAGGTAGGCCTGGCGCAATTCGGCTGCGGCGCCGGTGAATTCGCTGAGCACCAGGGCACCGCCCAAGTCGCTGCGGCAGGCGACATATTCCTTGGAGACCAGGTTCATCCCGTCGCGAAAGGGGGTGACCAGCATGACGTCGCTGGCGACGAAGAAAGCGATCAGCTCATCACGCGGTACCGGCCGGTGCAGGTAGTGCACCACGGGGTGGCCGACCTCCCCGTACTCGCCGTTGATATGTCCGACCTGCTGCTCCACCTCGTTTCGCAGGATTCGGTAGCTGTCTACCCGTTCGCGGCTGGGGGTGGCCAATTGCACCAGGACGGTGTCGGATCCCTTGACCCGGCCTTCGGCGAGCAATTCCGAGAACGCTTTGAGTCGAACGTCGATACCTTTGGTGTAATCAAGCCGGTCAACACCCAGCAGCAGTTTTCGCGGGCTGCCCAACTCCGCGCGAATTTCCTTGGCCCGCCGACGAACCGCGCGATTGCGGCCCTTGGCGTCCAGTTCGGCTGAGTCGATGGAAATCGGGAAAGCCCCGACTTTGATGGTGCGATCCTCCAGCCAGATCTCACCCAACCGGGAGCGAACGCCGACGGTGGCCCGAGTGGTCTCGGCGGCGGCAAGTTGGCGCGCCAGGTAGAGAAAGTTCTGTGCGCCGCCGGCGAGGTGGAATCCGACCAGATCCGCGCCGAGCAGACCGTCGATGATCTCGGCTCGCCACGGCATCTGCATGAACAGTTCGATCGGCGGGAAGGGGATGTGCAGGAAGAAACCGATGGTCAGGTCCGGTCGCAATTCCCGCAGCATCTTCGGGACCAACTGCAGTTGGTAATCCTGTACCCACACCGTCGCCCCCGGCGCGGCTGCGCGCGAGGTGGCTTCGGCGAAGCGGCGGTTGACGTCGACATAGCGGTCCCACCATTCGCGGTGGTAGGCCGGTTTGACGATGACGTCGTGGTAGAGCGGCCACAGGGTGGCGTTGGAAAAACCCTCGTAGTACTCGGCGACGTCGTCGGCGCTGAGTCGAACCGGGTAGAGGTCGAGGCCGTCCTCGGTGATCGGGTGTTCAGGTCCGTCGATGATGCCTGGCCAACCGATCCAGGCACCGCGCTGTTTTCGCAGCAGCGGTTCCAGCGCGGTGACCAGGCCTCCCGGGCTGCGTGACCAGGCCAGCGACCCGTCCGGCTGGACTTCCATGTCGATGGGCAGCCGGTTGGCGACCACGACGAAATCGGAGTGTCCGGAGTCCCGCAGCGCAGCCGGGTCTCCGGTATCTCCGCGGGACATCCCGCGGGACATCCCACGGGACATCTACGCCTCGAGCTTTGAGGGTCCGATGCCGAGCATGGACAAGAAAACCCGGCACTCGTCGGCGTCGGTGGCGTAGGCGGCGACGACGCGCCGAGCTTGGCGGGCTGTGCTGTCGGCGAGGGGTTCGACGTCGTCGATGTCCGCGGCATTCGATTTCGGAGGCATGGATCAACCTTAAAGCACGCCCGGAGAGGACCCCGGGTTGGTTATTACGGGCTGCTCGACAGGGTCGAACGCGGTTGGACGGCCGGCATATCGGCCTCACCTTCGGCGACGCACGCCATCGACTGCCAGTAGCCGGTGCACGGATAGCCGTTGATATTGGGAACCAGATCAGCCCCGATTCCGGAGGCGGTGGTCGTGGTTTCCGTCTCGGTGTACCGCAACGGGACGTGCTCCAGATCGTCGCCGTCCCCGGTCGTCGTTACCGGCGCCATATTCGGGACGCAGTTGCCGTCCTGCATGACCTCCCCACCTTGGCAGCCGGCGGTGCCTTCGATCGGCACGGGTGCAGGGACCGGGACGGGTTCCGGACCGGGCACCGGCTCGGCAACCGCAGCCGGGGCGGCCAAAAACGCCACTACCGCGCTGAGCAAGCCCGCAGCCAGGGCGCGGGCGAGAGTCGTCATCGAGGCAGTCTCCTAAGGGGTCACACCGATCGGGACCTGCGGCAGCACCACACCGCCGGTGTTGGCCGGGTTGTTCTGCTGCAGGCCCAGGCACAGACCAGTGTTGCCACCTTCGCAGGGGATGCCATTGATCTCAGGGAGCTGTCCTACGTTGCCTGCGCCGGACTCGGTGAGCGATCCGGGCTGCAGGTCGGTGACACCGGGCTCGATGGGGTTGGTGGTTTGCGGTGCCACGTCGCTGATCGGCTTGCAGGCACCGCTGTTGGGGTCCAGGACCTCATTCGGCGGGCACTGCGCCAGAGCCGGGGCCGCGGGCCCGGCCGGGGTCGCCAGAGCGGCGACCAGGGGAGCCGCCGACACAGCGACGGCGAAGCCGCCGGCGATCAGCAGACGCTGCGCAAAAGTGGTGTGAGAAGACATGACCGTGCTTTCTGTAGTGAGGTGCTGTCGCCCGAGGCGCCAATAGCAGTCAACCTGGTCTGTCGACATTGCTGACGGGCGTGTTACATCCGATAGTAGTGCCAGTCCCGGCAGGCACCACCTGGCAGGATCCGCATCATGGATCTCTCGCTCACCGACCGGACCTTTCTGGTGACCGGCGGCGGCAGTGGAATCGGTCTCGGGGTCGCTGCCGGCCTGGCCCGGGCCGGCGCCCACGTCGTCATCGTCGGCCGCAACAGCGACCGGTTGGCGGCGGCGGCCGACCAGATCAGCGGCGATGCGAACGGTGCGGTCCGCGCCGCACCCGCGGATGTCACCGACGAAGAGCAGATCGCCGAAGCGGTGGAGTCGGCCGTCGGCTGGAACGGACGCCTTCACGGGGTGGTGCACTGCGCCGGCGGTTCGGAGACTATCGGGCCGATCACGCAGATCGACTCCGCAGCATGGCGGCGAACCGTCGACCTCAATGTCAATGGCACCATGTACGTGCTCAAGCACTCCGCTCGGCAGATGGTCCGCGCCGGCGGCGGCTCATTCGTCGGAATCTCCTCCATCGCAGCCAGCAATGTGCACCGGTGGTTCGGCGCCTACGGGGTGACCAAGTCCGCCCTGGATCATCTGATGATGCTGGCGGCCGATGAACTCGGCCCTTCCTGGGTGCGGGTCAACGGCATCCGGCCCGGACTGATCCGCACCGACCTCGTCCAGGTGATCCTGGATTCGCCGGAGGTCAGCGAGGACTACCGCAAGTGCACTCCGCTACCGAGGGTCGGTGAGGTCACCGACGTCGCCAATATGGCGATGTTTCTGCTGTCGGATGCCGCGTCGTGGGTCACCGGGCAGATCATCAACGTCGACGGCGGTCACGGCTTGCGCCGCGGGCCGGACATGTCGGCGATGCTGGAACCGGTGTTCGGGCCGGACGGACTGCGCGGCGTGGTCTGACGAGGCGATGCGACCACAACCGCAGACCCCGGGGCCCGGCCAGGAATCGGTCTGGGATTACCCGAGGCCACCCCGGCTCGAACGGTTCGACGGACGGATCACCGTCGAAATCGCCGGAGAGGTGATCGCCAGCACAGACACCGGTTGGCGGGTGCTCGAAACCAGTCATCCCCCAACGTATTACCTGCCCCGAACGGCTTTCCGGGACGCAGTCCTGCGGCCGGCCCAGGGATCGTCGTGGTGCGAGTGGAAAGGTCAGGCCCGCTACTTCGATCTCGTGACGCCGGCAAAGATCGCCCGCAAAGCGGCGTGGTGCTATCCGGATCCCACGCCGGGATTCGAACCGATCGCCGGCGCCATCGCCGTGATGGCCGGGCAGGTGGATCGCTGTACTGTGAATGGGGAAGAGGTCGTTCCGCAGCCCGGCGGTTTCTACGGCGGCTGGATCACCAGTTGGGTCGTCGGCCCGTTCAAGGGCGGCCCCGGCTCGATGGGTTGGTGACTCAGGATGCCGCTGGCTAATGGCGAGGTGTTCGCCGGGTACCAGATTCTCCGACCGCTGGGTTTTGGCGGCATGGGCGAGGTTTATCTGGTTGGCCATCCACGACTGCCCCGGCAGGATGCCCTGAAGATCCTGCCCGCCGGGATGTCGGCGGATCCGGAGTTCCGGGCGCGGTTCAACCGGGAGGCCGAACTGGCCGCCTCGCTGTACAACCCGCACATCGTGGGCATCCATGACCGCGGCGAATTCAACGGGCAGTTGTGGATCTCGATGGATTTCATCGACGGACCGGATGCTGGACGCTTGCTGCGGGAGCACTACCCCAACGGGATGCCGCCGCGGGAGGTCGCCGAGATCGTCGCGGCGGTCGGCGACGCCCTGGATTACGCCCACGCACGTGGTCTGCTGCACCGGGACGTCAAGCCCCCCAACATTCTGCTGACGAATCCGGAACGCGGGCGCCGTCGAATCGTTCTGGCCGACTTCGGAATTGCCCGCGATGCCGCCGAGACCCACGGACTGACCGAGACGAATATGACGGTCGGAACGGTGAATTACGCCTCACCTGAGCAACTCACGGGTTCCCGCATCGACGGTCGCGCCGATCAGTACGGCCTCGCGGCGACCGCCTACCACCTGTTGACCGGTTCGCCGATGTTCGGCAATTCCAACCCCGCCGTGGTGATCGGGCGTCATCTCAACGCTCCGCCGCCCAGGCTGGCCGACGTCCGCCCCGGCCTGGCAGCCGTGGATCCGGTGCTCGGCAGAGCGCTGGCCAAGAACCCGCATGACCGGTTTCCCAGCTGTACCGACTTCGCCAACGCGCTGCGATCCGCCGTCGAGGCGGTCCGGCCGCGAGCGCCCCTCCCGCCCTCGCCGATGCCGGTCCCGCCGGCGGCTCCATCGGTGGCCCCGCCGCCGCCCCGCCAGCAGCAGACCGCGATGCTGCCCGCCGACCTCGCGCCCGCGGAGATGCACGAGCCGCCCGTTGCGATTCCCCAACCGTCGCGCTGGCCCTGGGCGCTGGCCGGTGTCGCGCTGGTGATGTTGCTGGGTGCGCTGGTCTTCGCGGTGTGGCCCCGCTCCGAGCAGGCCCGGACCGCTCCGGCGACGACATCGACGTCGCGGCCGGCCACCACGTCGCCGACGATGACAACGACCACCACCTCGGCCGCGGCGGTGCCGGTGACGTTTGAGTCGATGAGGGAGGCGGTCACCAGTTTTTACGGGCAACTGCCCGCTGACGCCGCCGGGGCCTGGGACAAGCTGGATGCCAACTATCAGCAGCGCAACGGACGGGCCGACTACCTCGGATTCTGGTCGACGATCCAGTCGGTGTCGGTGCTTTCGGTGGCTCCGCGGGACGCCAACAGCGTCGTCGCCACCATTCGTTACCTGCTCAAGGACGGTCGCGTCGATACCGAGAACCGGTGGCTCAGCGTCGTCGCGCGCGACGGTCGGCTGTTGATCTACGATTCCGAGCGGATCGGGCCGGCGTAACCCGTCAGCGCGCCAGGTGGGGCCGGCAGAAGGCGCACAAGCCCGATCCGATGCTGGGATAGCCGCAGTACGGGCAGGTCCCGACCCGTGTCGCGGGTTGCAGACTGGCGAAATCGGTGTCGGACAGTCGGGTGTCGATAGATTTCAGTTGCTCGGCCAGCACGCATAGGCGTTCGCCGAGTCGGTCGCGCTCAGATTCCAAAGCGGTTCGCTCGCAGAGCCATTCCCCGAGAGCTACGCCGATTTGCGCCCCTCGGCCGCGCCAGGCCAGATCGGCCAGTCTGCGGTCCAGTGCGTCAAGGCGGGCCGCCAATCCGCGTAGCAGGTGGGTGAGCTGGTCGCGGTCGGCTTGCATCAGCGTCACCGGGTCGGGGTGAGTCGCGGCAGTTTTCACCTCGGCTCCTTCCCGGTCGCTGCTGACCATGCTGTGTGGCTGACGCCGGTGGGTAAGCTAGCAGGGCGGCCAGCAATCCGTCGAATTAATACGACGAAAGCACTGACCGGGCGCGCTTACGATGCGGCGATGCCGTCGCTGATTCCCCCGCTGCCCAGGCCTCCGCTGGGGCTGCCGGATCCACTGAGGCGCATCCACGTCCCCAAGGACCTCGACTCGGTGACGGACCCGAAGCCGGCGACCTGAAACCGCGCCGGGTCCGGGCGATGTGGACGGCGGCGCTCGAGTGGTACCGCAGCGGGGTGCATCCGGCCATCCAGATTTGCGTGCGCCGACCCGGCGCGGTGATCCTCAACCGGGCGATCGGTCATGCCCAGGGCAACGGCCCGGCCGACCGGAAGGACACCCAGAAGGTGCCTATCATCGTCGACACACCGCTGTGTGTATTCGACCTCCAAGGCGATCAACGCCTTCCTGGTGCACAAACTCATCGAGCGCGGCCTGCTCGAACTCCTACCACGCCGTCTCCGGCGGCTTCATCCTCGGCGGGATCGTGCACGTGGTGACGGGCAAGGACATTCGACAGGTACTGGCCGAGGAGTTCCTCGATCCGCTGGACTTCCGCTGGACCAATTACGGCGTCGCACCCGGTGAGGTCAAGAAGGTCGCCCGCAACTACATCACCGGACCGCCAACCGCACCACCGCTGTCCAACATGCTCACCCGCGCTCTCGGCGTGGGCATCGACAAACTCGTCGGCCTGACCAACGATCCGCGTTTCCTGACCGGGATCGTGCCGGCAGCCAACACCGTGGCCACTGCGTGGGAGTTGTCGCGGTTCTTCGAAATCATCCGCCGCGGAGGGGGTCGGCTAGGGCCTCACGTGATCGATCGTCGTGCGTCTTCGGCCGGCACCTGCGGATCTAGGTAACTGATAGCCTCCCAGTCGTCTTGCCGTCCACGTCACCCACAACCAGGAGGGCGCAGCCCGCGTGTCCAGGCAGCACCGTCATCGCGCCGGCCGTGCCCTGATGGCTGCCGTCGCCGTTGTGGCGCTGGTTTTCTCCGCGGTGGCCCTGATAGCGCGTACCCAGCCGGTATCGAGCATTCCGAGGTTAGTCCTCGCCGTGGGTTCGACATTCGTTCCCCTGGCCGCCCTGATTGGCCTGCTGCTGGCCGTGGCCGCCCGCCGACGCGTTCTAGCGATCTTCGGTGTTTTTATCTTCACCGCCACGCTGGCAATCCAGGCCAACTGGTATGTCGTCAGCAACCCGAAGAACCTCGCCGGGCCCGTCGCGGAAATCCGGGTGCTGTCGTCGAACTTGCGGTACGGCCGAGCCGAACCCAACGGCTTCGTGCTCCTGGCCAAGGGGAACGCCGATGTCATCACCGTGGCGGAATTAACCCCCGAAGCGGTCGAGCGTTTCAATCGGGCCGGATTGACAGAGGCGTTCCCGTACTCGCAACTGATTCCGGCGCCGGGTGCAGGTGGCATCGGTCTCTGGAGTCGCTATCCACTGACCGAGGTGACCGCGCCGCGTCGCCGCAGTGTTTCGATGCCCGGGGCGCGTATCGAGGTGCCCGGTGTCGAAGTCAAGCCGCTGGTTGCCAGTGTCCACATCCAGTCGCCGGTCTCCGGTGACACCGACACCGTCGAAGCCTGGAGTAACGGGATGGCCGGTGCCAAAGCGCAGTTGGACAACTTCGCGCGCGAGGCCGGTCCCGGCGCGGTGATCATCGGCGGTGACTACAACAGCACTCCAGATATGCGCCAATTCCGGGACCTGCTCACCAACGGCTACCGCGACGCCGTCGAACAACTCGGGGCCGGGTACGCCCCGACCTTCCGTGCGAACTCCGACATCCCGCCGGTGATCACCATCGACCACATCCTGACCCGCAACGCCGCGGCGAAGTCCATCAAGACAGTGACCGTGGAGGGTTCCGACCACCGTGCTCTGCTGGCCACCGTCGCGGTGCCGTTGACGCCGGTGAAACCCTGAGATCACCTGTCGTTCTTGGGAGCCCCCTGTCGGGATTGAACCGACGACCTTTCGCTTACAAGGCGAGTGCTCTACCACTGAGCTAAGGAGGCGCGACGGCCCGTTTCGCGGACCGCCCCCGACACCTTATCGGTTCACTCCCCGCGGACGCCGCGGTCGCCGTGGTCGTCGTCGGTCCCGAAGATGCCCAGCGGCCAGCGGCCGCGCCGCGGCATCGGGATCCGTTCGGCGATAGTGCTCAGCGGGTTGACCACCAGGGTCATCGCCACCACGGCCTCGCGCAAGGTTTCGATGGTCGGGGCGAGTTCCTCCATCCCGGGTGCCAGCCGGTTGAGGGAGTCGGTGACGGTGGCCAGTTGCTCCAGCGGTCCGTTCTTGGCGGTGAGTTTGTCCACGAGACCGCCCTCGGCCAGCAGCCGGTCGGCCACGCCGTCCTCGGCCAGGACCCGTTCGAGCACCCCGTCTTCACCGAGCAGTCGGTCCACCAAGCCCCCGGGCGCCAACGCCCGGTCCACCGCGCCGCCCTCGGCGGTCATCCGGTCCAGTACGCCATCGGGAGCCAGGAGTTTGTCCACCAGTCCGCCCGGTCGCAGCAGGCGGTCCACCGCGCCGTCGGTAGCCAACGCGCGGCCCAGTGGGGTGTCCTCATCGAGCAGCGAAGCGACGCGGTTGGCCCGCTCGATGGTTTCGTCGAGCCCGAACAGATGCGCCACCGACTCGCTGGGGGAGGGAACCGTGGCGTCCCCGAGGCCACGTTTAGCAAGGTCAAGCGCCGCTTCAGCCACCTCCAGGCCCGCGCCGGCCGCCGCGAGGCCCACCCGGACGGGGGTGGTCGCCATATCTGCCAGCAGCTTCGCGAAATCCATCTTGCAAGTGTAGGGCGGTGAGCCCGGGCCAGGGACTTTCCCGACCCGCCGGCTCAGTCCAGGTCGGCCAGCGCCGCTTTGATCTTGGCCTGTGCGGCATCCAGCGCCTCCGGCGCGGGATTGCGGTCGACGTTGGCGAAACCGAAGTCGGTGAGGTTGTAGGCCGGAAAGACATGCACGTGCAGGTGCGGCACTTCCAACCCCGCGATGATCACTCCCGCGCGCTGCGCGCCGAACGCGCAGCACACCGCCTTGCCGATCCACTGGGCCACATCCATCACCCGGTGGAACAGAGCCGGTTCGACGTTTTGCCAGTTGTCGACCTCGGCGCGGGGAACCACCAGGGTGTGTCCCGGCGTCATCGGTTCGATGGTCAGGAATGCCACCACACCGTCGTCCCCCAAGTCGTCCTCGTAGACGAACCGGCCCGGCAGTTCCCGGTTGATGATCCTGGTGAAGATCGAGGCCATGCGGCCAGCTTAGGGCTTATCCGCGGCCAGCATCCGGCCGATCTCGCCCACCGACCACGGTGGGGCACTGCGATGGTCGCGAAAGCCGAGGACAGCCGGCGACGGACGGCCGAACCGGCCGATGAAACCTCCTGCGGCGATGAATGTTTCGCCGGAAATGTGCTGCGATGAATCGGTGGCCAGGTAGGCGTAGATCGGAGCGGCGTACTGCGGGGCGGCCGGTTCCAGCGCGGCGGCAGCACTGATGTCATCGAGGATGCCGCGCCGGCGGAGGGTGTCGATGTGCTGTTCGTAGTCCGCGCCGGAGGACAGCCTGGTTTTGGCGCCCGGGCAGACCGCATTGACGCGCACCTTGTGTTCCCGAAGTTCGGCGGCCAGGGCCATGGTGAGCCCATTGACCGCCCCTTTGCCGGCCGGGTAGCCGGTGCCGCCGTAGTCCCCCAGGAAGGCAAAGGAACTCGTGTTGACGATCGAGCCGCCCCCGGCGGCGACCATCCGCGGGGCCGCCGCGCGGCAAGTCGCGAAAACCGTGCCGAGGTGGACGTCGAGCAGTTCGTTGAACTCCGCGCGGGTGATGCTGAGGATGGACGACCTAGCCGGTTCAGCGATCCCCGCGCAGTTGATCAGCGCACTGACGGCGCCGAACTCGTTCTCGCACAGGTCGATCAGCGCTTCGGCAACGGACTCCTGCGAGGCTGAACCGGACAGCCCGACGGCGCTGCGGCCAGCGGTTGGTAAGCCACCGGCCGAATCAGGCCTTACCGAACTGCATGGCATCCATGTTCCAGTAGCCGCGCAGGTTGGTGATCAACCCGTCGTCATTCACCCGGTAGCAGAACACCCCGCGGACCGTGCTGGTGAACCCACCCTCGAATTCACTTCGCAGCGAAAGGATGTAGGCGATCTCATTGGGGGAACTGGACGGGAAGGTCTCTTCACAGGTGACCGTGAGGCTGTTCTTGGCGATGTTGGTGTCATAGAACACCGCCGCGGCCTCTTTGCCGCGCACCCCGTTACCGTCCGGATTGGTGATGGCCTTGCCGATCGGGTCCTCGATGACGATGTCCTCGGCCATCAACCCCAGCCAGCCCTCACGGTCGTGGGACTGAACGCATCGCCAAGACGCCCGCGAGGCGGCCATGGCGGGGGTCAGCGACTGCTCAGTCACGCTTACCGGTCTTCGTCGCTGTAGCGGATGACACCACGGATGTTGCGGCCCTCCAACATGTCCCGATAGCCGTCGTTGATCTGCTCCAGCTTGTACTGCCGGGTGATCATGTCGTCCAGGTTGAGCCTGCCGGCCTTGTACATCGACAGCAGCAGGGGTATGTCGTAGTAAGGGTTGCCGCCGCCGAAGATGGTGCCCTTGATGGTTTTCTGCATGAGGGTCAGCATCGCCAGGTTAAGGGTGACGTTGGTGTCGGTCATGGAGCCGATGGCAGTCATCACGCAGGTGCCGGCCTTGGAGGTGATCATCATGTAGTTCTCCACGTCGGCGCCGTCCAGCTCGCCGACGGTCACGATGACCTTCTTGGCCATCAGGCCCTGGGTGACCTCTGCGATGCCCATCAACGCCGTGTTGAAGTCCTCGTAGACGTGGGTCGCGCCGAACTTCAGTGCGGCGTCACGCTTCCACTCCACCGGTTCGATGACGAAGACGTTGCGGGCGCCGGAGGTCACCGCGCCCTGGAGGGCCGCCATGCCGACTCCGCCGACGCCGACGATGGCGACGTCTTCGCCGGGCGTGATCTGAGCGGTGTGCGTGGCCGAGCCCCAACCAGTTGTGACGCCGCAGCCGACCAGGCAGGCCACCTCGAAGGGGATCGACGGATCGATTGGCACTACTGAGGATTCGTGCACCACCATGTACGGGGAGAAGGTACCGAGCAGGGTCATCGGGAACACCGGCTTACCGTCGGTGGTGTGGATCCGGTGGGTGCCGTCGGCGATGGCGACGCCGCCGAGCAGACCTGCCCCGAGGTCGCAGAGGTTGCGCAGGCCGGCCTGACATGACGGGCATTTGCCGCAGGACGGGATGAACGACATCACGACGTGGTCGCCGACGGCTACGCCCTCCACACCTTCGCCGACCTCGGTGACGATGCCCGCGCCCTCATGGCCGCCCAGAACAGGAAAGCCGAGCATCGGGATGCCGCCGGTCACCAGGTGGTGGTCGGAGTGACACATGCCGGAGGCTTCCATCTGGACCTTGACCTCGCCCGGCGCAGGGTCGCCGATCTCGATCTCCTCGATCGTCCACGGCTGGTTGAACTCCCGGATGAGGGCGCCTTTTGTCTTCACTGCAAACCTCCGCTGACGATGTGAGCCGATCTAGAACGTGTTCTCCGTCACGCCAGGCCATCCTATGACCTGACGGGTGTCAAGTCACCAGATGGGTACCGGCGCCTGCCCCAGCGGGTAGTAGCCCGGCAGCTTCTCACCGGCCAGGCTCCGCTGGATGCGTTCCTGCATGCCGGTGGACAGTTTTCCCACCTTCATCAGTTCCAGATACAGCTTCTGAACGTGGCCGAAGTCGAAGAAGTCGCGCTGCCACTCGATGAGAGCTGTGCCTTCGGTGTCGTTGAGCCGGAACCAACTGCCGCCGATCCCGTAGATCTCCTTGCTGGTTCCGTCGGCATCGGTGGCCACCTGCTTCCAGAAGCCGACGACCTCGCCGGTCTTCTCGTCGATGACCACCCTCTGGTAGGGGTAGGTCCAGCCCTGCAGGCCGGCCATCTCCAGACCCAGGGCGATCTCGCGTATCTCGTTCTTCCCGACGCACATCACGTCTTCTTTGGGCCCGATGTTCCAGCCGTAGGTGGCGTCCTCGGCGTAGAACTGCGCCAGCGGGGTCCAGTCGCCGTTACGCTCCGCCTGACGGTTGGTCTCCAGCCACCGCTCTACGAAGTCCTCTAGCTGATCGCGGGTCAGGGCGGCCATCAGTTCTCCTTCTCTGTAACCAAAAGTGCTCGGGTGGGGCAGCTTTCGACGGCGCGCTCGATCTCGGCCCGCGCGTCCTCGGGTGGCTCGGTGTCAAGGATCTCCACGGTGCCGCGCTTGGGGACCCGGAAGAAATCGGGGGCTTCCAGCTCACACATGGCATGGCCCTGACAAAGGTCCACATCGACGGTGATCCGATAGCTGCCCATGTTGTGATCCCTACGTGCTGCGCCGGCGATAGCGGACGGTGGCCGGTCGGGCGAGTTGGACGACCATCTTGGAGTGGTCGTTGCGGTAACTCTCCGGCGGCTGTGCCATCTCGAAGTCGTACTCCCGCAGCAACACTGAGAAGATCGCCTTGATCTGCATGGTGCCGAACGCCGCGCCGACGCACCGATGACGACCTGCCCCGAACGGGATCCAGGTCCAGCGGTGCAGCACGTCCTCCTCGCGGGGCTTGTTGTAGCGATCCGGGTCGAACGCCTCGGGGTCGGGGAAGTCCTCGGCGATCCGGTTGGACACCGCGGGGGATGCCGCGACGAAGTCGCCTTTGTGGATCGGGTGGCCCTGCACCTCGAATTCCCCCTGGGCCACCCGCATCAGGATGATCAGCGGCGGGTGCAGTCGCAGCGTCTCCTTGATGACGTTCTCCAGATTCGGGATCTGGCGCAGCGCATGAAAACTCACCTCCTGGCCGTCGGCGTAGAGATCGTCGAGTTCGGCCCTCACCGCGTTGTAGATGTCGGGGTGGCGCATCAATTCGATCAGCGTCCACGCCGATGTCCCGCTGCTGGTGTGATGGCCGGCGAACATCAGCGAAATGAACATGCCGGTGACCTCGTCGGCGGAGAACCGCAGATTGCCCTCATCGTCGTTGATGGACACCAACACATCGAGCATGTCGCGCCTGGCTTTGTCGTCGGGTGGGTTGGCGATTCGCTGATTCATGATCCCCTGCACCAGTTCGACCAATTGTGCGCGCGCCTCGTCGCGGATGCGGAAGCTTTCGATCGGTAGGTATGGGTCGACGTAGCAGAGTGGGTCTGTTCCGCGCTCGAGCAGGTGGTAGTACTCGGCGAAGCGGGAGTCGAGTTGCTCCCGGAACTTGCGCCCGATCAGGCAGGCCGTCGAGGTGTAGATAGTCAGTTCGCCGAAGAAGTCCAGCAGGTCGATCTCGCCGGTGTCGCCCCAGTCGGCGATCATCCGCCGGACCTCGCGTTCAATGGTGGTGGCGTGGCTTTTCATGTGGTCGCCGCGCAGGGCCGAGTTGTGCAGCATCTCCTTGCGTCGTTCCGGGCTGGCGTCGAACACCACACCCTGGCCGAAGATCGGCGTCATGAACGGGTATGCCTTTGCCTGGTCGAGATCCTCATCGGCGGCGCGGAAGAAGAATTCGTTGACCTGAGCGCCGGTCAGGAGAATGACCTTCTTGCCGGCCAACTGGAAGTAACCCACGTCGCCGCACTCAGTACGCAGCCGTGTCATCAGTCCGATCGGGTCGGTGCGGAACTCCTCGAGGTGACCGTGTTC
This sequence comes from Mycobacterium sp., assembly GCF_044370595.1. Classification (GTDB taxonomy): domain Bacteria; phylum Actinomycetota; class Actinomycetes; order Mycobacteriales; family Mycobacteriaceae; genus Mycobacterium. The sequence goes on along the minus strand of NZ_JBILVF010000030.1, from coordinate 12,223 downwards.
GTCATCGCCGCCGGAGACCCGCTGGACTTCGTTGAGAGCGGTCACGGCGCCTCCGGGTATCGCAGTTGCTGACGTTCCTTCGGCGCGTCGGACAGTGGCGCCTCGGGTTGCAGTTCCATCGACACGACGAATCCGCCCCGTGGCGTCTCCGTGACGAAGGCGATGGCGCGGGCCAGATCGGCGGCGCGCAGGAAGAACGAATGGCGGGCCTGACCCCACTTCGCCCAGTCCTCCAGGGCCGGCGCGATGGTCTCCGGCGGCAGGCTCCAGCCCATCGCGGTCTGAGTCGGTCCGGGGTGGACGACCGAGGCGCGCACACCGGTTCCCTCAAGTTCCATCTGCAGGTTGGTCACCATCGCTAACAACCCCGCTTTGGCGGCGCCGTAGGCGCCCATGTGGGGACGCTGGCGTAGTGCGACGTCGGAGCCGACGAAGATGACATCACCGCGCTGGCGCTGAACCATCCCCGGCAGCACCGCGGTGGCCAACCGGTTAGCCCCGATCAGATGGATCTGCATCTGCGCTTCGAACTCCTCGGTCTCGGTCTCGTAGATCCGGCCGAAGAACGTGTCCCCGGCGCCGGCCACCAGGACTTCGATGTCGCCGAGTTCCTCGGTGGCACGGTGCACGAACTGCCGGACCGAATCAGGGTCGGTGACGTCCAGTGGCAGCGCCACCGCCTCACCCCCGTCTGCGCGGATCCGGGCGGCCAGTTCTTCGCACTTGTCCACCCGGCGTGCGCCCAGGGCGACGGGGAAGCCGCGCGCAGCCAGTTCGGCCGCGGTGGCCGCACCGATTCCCGACGAGGCGCCGGCAATGAGGGTGGGCCGGCGGGCCGGATGCGGATCGAAACGGGGCATCGGCGATCAGGCTTTCGTGACAGTGATCGGGAGATGGGCGAATCCGCGCACGCTGCTGGAGTGCACCCGTACCGCGGCGGAGGTGTCCACCTCGAAGCCGCTGATGCGGGTGAGCAGTTCGGTCAGTGCGACCCGGGCTTCCATCCGGGCCAGGTGCGCGCCGAGGCAGAAATGCGCACCGCTGCCGAAGCTGAGAAGTTTGGAGCCGATGTCGCGGCCGATGCGGAACTCATCGGGATCGTCGAAGACTCGCTCGTCGCGGTGGGCGGAGCCGGGCATCAGCAGCAGCGTGTCACCGGGTTGCAGTGTCGTGCCGTGGAACTCGATCTCTTCGGCGATAACGCGGGCCAGGATCTGACTTGAGGTGTCGTAACGCAGGGTCTCCTCCACCCACAGCGGGATGCGTCCATGATCGGCAAGCACGCCGTTGAGTTGGTCGGGATTGACGCCCGCCCAATACATGGCATTGCCCAGCAGTTTGGTGGTGGTCTCATTACCGGCGACCACCATCAGGAAGAGGAAGGCCATGATCTCGTCGTCGGCCAGTTTGTCGCCGTCGATGTCCGCCTCCAGCAGCGCACCGGTGAGATCGTCGGTGGGGTTTCGCCGCCGCTGCCGCACCATGTCGGCGTAGTAGGTCAACAACTCCATCGCCGCCACCAGAGCCGCCTGCGGGACGTCGGTGACGCCGTCCTCGCGGTGCATGACCGTGTCGGCCAGTGCGCGCAACTGGTGGCGGTCCTGGTGCGGCACCCCCACCAACTCCGAGATGACGTCCATCGGCAGCCTGCCGGCGAATTCGGTGATGTAGTCGAAGGAGTCGTTCTCCAAAGCGTTATCGAGATGCTCGCGGGTGAGCTGAAGAACCCGCGACTCCAACTCGCGGATCCGGCGGGGCGTGAACCCTTTCGACACCAGGGTCCGCAGTCGAAGGTGCCCCGGGTCGTCCATCGCCAAAAACGACATCGTCCGGTAGGCCTCGGGTGTGCGGGAGATCGGGTCGAGTGAGACACCGAGGCTGTTCGACAGGGCGGTGCTGTTGCGGAATCCGGCGAGGACGTCCGCGTGCCGGGTGAGTGCCCAAAAATTCAGATCGTCGTTGCGGTACAGCGGTGCTTCATCGCGAAGCCGCCGGTAGTACGGATAGGGATCCTCGTGGAACTGATAGTCATACGGGTCCAGGACAGGAGCGACCTCATCCATCGTCGCCTCCCAGGATCAGGCCCACCACGTAGCCAAGCCGGTCCGCGATCTGCCGATAGGTGAATGCACCACTGCCGGCGTGCACCAACGCCCCGAAGTAACTCATCTCGAGGGCGGCGACCGTCCGTGCGTCGCCCTGCGGGCCCAGCGCGGACGGGCCCAGCGCGGACGGGCCCAGTGCGGACTTGATCCGCTTGTGGATCTCCGCGCCGATGCGGTCACGGACCGGCCGGACCGCGTTGTCATTGCTCAGCAGAGCGGTGGTGCAGGCCGCCGCGACCTCCGGTTCGTCGGCGACGACCAGTGCCAGGCTGCGCAAGACCTGCTGCACCCGGCTCAGACGGGTGTCGTTGACGTCGGTGAAGAAGGGCACCTGGCGAACCAAGTCCAGGTACACCTCGGCAATCAGATGATTTTTCGACGAGAAGTAGGTGTAGGCCGTCGCGGGGGCCACGTTGGCGCGGGCTGCGACCGCCCGCACCGTCAGGTCGGCGTATGACGACGCGCGCAGGGTGTCCAGAGCTGCGAGCACCAACTTGCGGAAGGTCTCCTCCTGCCGCGGCCGGCGCCCGTCGTGAGCGGCGGTCACCACGGCTTCCCTGGACACGTGTCCAACGTAGTGAAGGGTGCTGCGCCGACGCAAGCGCAGGCGAGGAATGAGCACCTAAGGGCACGGACACTGATGCCGACCTTGCACCCACGCGGAGACTGCCGATAGTGTCTGTTCGGACGGCAATCGGACAGGTGTCCACAGAGTTCAGGGCGGGAGTCGCGATGGCGATAGCAGCCGGACGCAGCAGCGATCTGTTCATCGACGGACACCTCGTTTCCGGCCGTGCCGGGCGCTATCCCAACATCAACCCGGCCACCGAGGAGGTGCTCGGCACCGCCGCCAACGCCAACCTCGCCGATATGGACCTTGCCATCGGGGCGGCCCGCCGCGCCTTCGACGGGGGCGATTGGTCCACAGACACCGGCCTGCGCGTGCGGTGCATCCGTCAACTCCGCGATGCCATGCGCGGGCACATCGAGGAACTGCGTGAGATCACCATCGCCGAGGTCGGTGCACCCCGGATGCTGACCGCCGCAGCCCAACTGGAGGGCCCGGTGGACGATCTGTTGTTTTCTGCAGACACCGCTGAGAATTACTCGTGGCGAACCGATCTCGGCGTCGCCTCCCCGATGGGCATCAAGACTCGGCGCACCCTTGTTCGCGAGCCGATCGGCGTCGTCGGAGCCATCACCCCGTGGAACTTCCCGCACCAGATCAACCTCGCCAAGATCGGACCGGCATTGGCGGCCGGGAATACCGTGGTGCTCAAACCTGCGCCGGACACCCCCTGGTGCGCGGCGATTCTCGGCGAACTGATTGCCGAGCACACCGACTTCCCGCCGGGAGTGCTCAACATCGTCACCTCCGATGACCATGAGGTCGGCGCGATGCTCACCAGCGACCCGCGCGTGGACATGGTGTCGTTCACGGGGTCCACCACAACCGGCCGTGCGGTGATGGCCGCCGGCGCCCCGACGATCAAGAAGGTGTTCCTCGAACTTGGCGGCAAATCGGCGTTTCTCGTTCTCGACGACGCCGATCTGTCCCCCGCCTGCTCGATGGCGGCGTTCACCGCGTCGATGCACGCGGGACAGGGATGCGCGATCACCACCCGCCTGCTGGTACCGCGGGCCCGCTATGACGAGGCGGCAGCTGCGGCCGCCGCCACCATGGTGGGTCTCAAACCGGGTGACCCGAACAAACCCGGAACCATCTGCGGCCCAGTGATTTCGGCGCGCCAACGCGACCGGATTCAGTCTTACCTGGATCTGGCGGTAGCCGAAGGCGGATCGTTTGCCTGCGGTGGCGGGCGCCCGTCCGATCGTGATCGCGGCTTCTTCATCGAACCCACGGTGATTACCGGCCTCACCAATGATGCCCGGGTCGCCCGGGAGGAGATCTTCGGGCCGGTCCTGACCATCATCGCCCACGACGGGGACGACGACGCCGTGCGGATCGCCAACGACTCGCCCTACGGACTGTCCGGGACGGTGTTCAGCGCCGACCCCGAACGCGCGCAAAAGGTGGCCTCCCGCCTGCGGGTCGGCACCGTCAACGTCAACGGCGGGGTGTGGTATTCCGCGGACGTTCCCTTCGGGGGGTACAAACAGTCCGGCGTCGGCCGGGAGATGGGCCTCGCCGGGTTCGAGGAGTACCTGGAAATCAAGGCGATCGCCACCGCGGTATGAGTGGGGCGCAGTCTTGGCAAAGGAGGGACATGCAATTCACTGACAAGGTGGCGATCGTGACCGGTGCGGGCGGTGGCATCGGCCAGGCCTACGCCGAAGCACTCGCCCGGGCGGGCGCGGCCGTGGTGGTGGCCGATATCAACACCGACGGGGCCCACCAGGTGGCCGCCGGCATCACCGCCGACGGCGGCAGCGCGATCGCCGTCGGGGTCGACGTCTCCGACCCCGATTCCGCAGCCGCGATGGCCGACCGCACGACGGCTGAGTTCGGCGGCATCGACTATCTGGTGAACAACGCCGCCATCTTCGGTGGGATGAAGTTGGACATGCTGCTCACCGTCGACTGGAATTACTACAAGAAGTTCATGAGCGTCAATCTCGACGGCGCGCTGATCTGCACCCGCGCGGTCTACAAGAAGATGGCCGAGCGGGGCGGCGGCGCGATCGTCAACCAGTCTTCGACCGCCGCCTGGCTGTACTCCAACTACTACGGGCTGGCCAAAGCCGGGATCAACAGCCTGACCCAGCAACTGTCGCGGGAACTGGGCTGGCAGAACATCCGGATCAATGCCCTCGCGCCGGGGCCGATCGACACCGAAGCCAATCGCACCACCACCCCGCAGCAGATCGTCGCCGATATCGTTTCGCGTATCCCGCTGAGTCGGATGGGGCAGCCCGAGGACCTGGTCGGGATGTGCCTTTTCCTGCTGTCCGACGAAGCCCGGTGGATCACCGGGCAGGTCTTCAATGTCGATGGGGGACAGATCATCCGATGACGCAGCCCCTTCTCGGATACATCGGACTCGGCAGCATGGGCGCGCCGATGGCCCGCCGACTGGTGGGTTGGCCCGGTGGACTGGTGGTCCACGACGTGCGCAGTGAGGCCGCAGTGCCCTTCGCCGAGTCCGGTGCCACCGTCGCGGCCGCCGTGGCCGACGTCGCCGCCGCCGGCCTGATCAGCGTCACGGTGCTCGACGACGCCCAGGTACGCGAGGTGGTTGCCGAACTGGCACGACACGCTTCGCCGGGAACCGTCATCGCGATCCACTCCACCATCGCCGACACCACCGCCGCCGAACTGGCCGATCACATTGCCCCGCAGGGCATTGCTGTCATCGACGCCCCGGTCAGCGGTGGGGCCGCAGCGGCCGACAAGGGCGAACTGGCCGTCATGGTGGGTGCATCCCGCGAGGTGTACGACCGCGTCAAACCGGTCTTCAAGCAGTGGGCATCACTGGTGATCCACGCCGGCCAACCAGGTGCCGGAACGCGGATGAAATTGGCCCGCAACATGCTCACCTTCACCTCCTTCGCCGCCGCCTGTGAGGCCATGCGACTCGCCGAGGGGGCGGGTATCGATCTGCAGGCCCTCGGCCGGGTGGTGCGCCACACCGACTCGCTCACCGGGGGAGCGGGTGCCATCATGATCCGCGACACCATGCACGAGATCGAACCGGGGCACTGGCTGCATGACACTTTCACCCACACCCGCGGCCTTGGTGAGAAGGACCTGAAACTAGCTCTGGCACTCGGCGATTCAGTGGATGTCGATCTACCGCTGGCACAGATTGCGCTGCGCACCCTGGCGGCCGGGCTGGGTGTTCCGCACGGAGAGGACTAGAGCATGGACGAACTGCGCCGCAAGGGTCTGGACAAGATGAAAGAGGTCTACGGCTGGGAGATGCCGGACCTGCCCGGGGACTACTTCGCGCTGACCGTCGACCACCTTTTCGCCGACATCTGGAGCAGGCCGGGGCTGTCCATGCGCGACAAAAGGCTGATCACCTTGTCGGTGGTGACCGCGCTGGGACTGCCCGATCTTGCCGAGATTCAAGTCAACGCCGCCCTGGGAAACCAGGAGATGACCGAAGCCGAGTTGCGGGAAATGGCCGTCTTCATCACCCACTACGTCGGTTTTCCTCTGGGCTCGACGTTCAACACCGTGGTGGAGAAGGTGATCGCCCGGCGGGCGAATAACTCGGTCTGATCGCTGCCCCGCCGCGGAGGTTCGTCGGCATGTGGCTGCGGCCACGCCTTAGGGTGTGACATCGTGCGCGTCCTTGTGATCGGATCCGGTGCCCGCGAACACGCCCTGTTGCTCGGGTTGCGTCGGGACCCGGCCGTCGACTTCCTGGCGGTCGCCCCCGGCAACGCGGGGACCGCCGCAGTGGCCACTCACTACGAGGTGGACGTCACCTCACCCGAGGAGGTCCGCGCACTGGCCGTTCGTGTCGCTGCCGACCTGGTCGTGATAGGACCCGAGGTGCCCCTGGTCCGTGGAGCGGCCGACGCGGTGCGCGCCGCCGGGATCGCCTGCTTCGGGCCGTCGCAGGACGCCGCACGCATCGAAGGTTCCAAGGCCTTCGCCAAAGATGTGATGGCCGCCGCCGGGGTGCGCACCGCAGCCAGCGAGACCATCGACGACGCCGCCGATCTGGACGCTGCCCTCGACAGATTCGGACCGCCCGCCGGGCAACGGGCATGGGTCGTCAAGGACGACGGACTGGCCGCCGGCAAGGGTGTGGTCGTCAGTGCCGACCGCGCTGCCGCCCGGGCGCACGCCGCGGAGGTGTTGGAGTCGGGAAATCCGGTGCTGCTGGAATCTTTTCTGGACGGTCCCGAGGTCTCGCTGTTCTGTCTGGTCGACGGGACGACCGTGGTGCCCTTGCTTCCCGCGCAAGACTTCAAACGCGTCGGCGACGGGGACACCGGTCCCAACACCGGCGGTATGGGCGCTTACGCACCGCTGCCTTGGCTGCCCGAGACGCAACGAGGCGCCATCGTGCGTGACGTCGTCGAACCCGTCGCCGCGGAAATGGTGCGCCGCGGCTGCCCGTTCTCCGGGCTGCTCTATGCGGGCCTGGCCATCACCCGGGACGGGCCCGCCGTCGTCGAGTTCAATTGCCGTTTCGGCGATCCGGAAACCCAGGCGGTGCTGGCTCTGCTGGAATCGCCACTGGGGGCGTTGCTGTACGCGACCGCCACGGGGGCGCTGGCGGACTTCCCGCCGTTGCAATGGCAGGACGGCTACGCCGTGACGGTCGTGCTTGCTGCGCACAACTACCCGGGCAGCCCACGCGTGGGTGATGTGATCACCGGTGCAGATGGTGACGGAATACTGCAGGCCGGCACCGCCCGCCGTAGCGACGGGACGGTTGTTTCGGCTGGCGGGCGGGTGCTATCGGTGGTCGGCACCGGGGCGGATCTGGATGCGGCTCGCGACGCTGCCTATCGCCGGTTGGCGGGGATCGGCCTGCCGGGCAGTCATTTCCGCACCGATATCGCTTTGGCCGCCGCCGGTGGCCGGATCGCATTGTGATCGAACGGCTTTCGGGCCCGCCAGTGATCGAGCGCCGCGCAGCCTTCCGGGCGCAGCGCGCGGACGTGCTGAACTTCTGTTCGTCATTGGGCCCGGCGGACTGGCGGATGGACAGCCGTGCGGAAGGCTGGAGCATCACCGATGTGGTGGCTCACATGGGGGCGGGCTGCCACGCCATGTTCAGCCCAGCGATGTTCACGATCATGCGGGCCGAGGCCGTCGAGCGGGCCAACGATCAGTTGGTCGACGCCCGGCGCGATCGAACACCCACGCAGGTGTTAGGCGAATACCGCAGGTGGAGCAGAGTTTTTGGGGTATCAATCCCTGTGATGGCCGGGTCACCGCTGGCCCGGGTGCGGTTACCGATGGGTGATTTGGGCCGCTTCCCGATGGGGCTGCTGCCCAGCGCATTGGTCTTCGACCACCATACCCATCTGACCCATGACATCGCCCCGGCGTTGGGTCGCCAGGTCCCCGGGGTAGATGCGAATCGGATGGCCGCGGTGGTGGAATGGATGATGGCAGTGCTGTCCAACCAACTGGCGGCCGCCAAGTCGGCCGGGTTTGACCTTCCGCTGTCGATCACGCTGAGCGGACCCGGCGGCGGATCGTGGTCCGTGACGGCCGCCGGAGCCGGTGTCGCGGCGCCGGGGGAGTCGGGGGCTTGCCGGATCACCGCTGTTGCAGCGGAGTTCCCGGAATGGGCTACCCAACGGGCGGATTGGCGGGACCGCGACGTCCGCATCGACGGTGACCTCGACTACGCCGCGGCCTTCCTGGATTGGGTGAACGTCGTTTGATCCCCCGGTTTGATCTCGTGCGGTTTGATCTCGTGCGGTTTGATCTCGTGCGGTTTGATCACGCGGTGAGCAGCGGCGCCAACCAGGCGATCTGACCGGGCAGTTGCGAACTCCAGAAACGGGCGTCATGCCCACCCGGGGAAAAGCCGCCCGCCGGTGGGCTGGGTAGCTGCGCGATGAATGCCTTGGTGGCGGCGGCGAACGGGTCGTCATCTCCGCAATCGACACGCAGCGGGATCGACCCCAGCGCCGGCAGGCCGAAAACGGTGTTGGCGGCGAAGTCCTGCGGACTGTCGAACGCTCCGGGGGCTGCTGCACCCGGGGAGAGCCACAGGGCCGGGCTCACCGCGCAGATCGCAGCAGTGCGGGCCCGACCGAGTCGCGCGCCGAGCAGCAGTGCGCCGTAACCGCCCATCGACCAGCCCAGGAAGCCCACCCGCGCGGTGTCCAGGCCCTGCCGGGCCAGCATCGGGATGAGCTCATCGGTGACCATCGCACCCGCGTCCTCCCCGGAGGCGCGGCGGTGCCAATAGCTGCCGCCGCCGTCGACGGCGACCACCGCCAATGGCGGCAGGCCCGCCGCGGCCGCCTCGGCCAGACCCTGCTCGACGCCGCCGCCCATCACCGTGGCCGCGCTGCTGCCCTTGCCGTGCAGGGCGATCACCGGTCGCAGTAGACGGTTCGCGCCCGGCGGGCGGGCGATCGCCCAATTGGTCGGGATGCCGCCGCGCGCGGCGGAGATGAAGCTTCCCTTGATCATTGTGTTCGGGGTGGGCGTCGGCGGGTCGGCCCGCACTGCGGGCGACTTGGTCAGCGCGCCGAACGCCGCGACACCGACCGCCGCGCCACCCAGACGCAGAGCCGCTCGGCGAGAGGTGTCGGGCACGACAACATGGTGTCACCCCGGAAGAACAGGGTCACTTGTTCGGGCAATCCGCAATCCGGTCCGGCCTGCGACTGGCAGCATGGCCAGGATGACCGCAGCGGTGACGCCGAAGGGAGAGCGACGGCGGTCCGCCCTAGTGTGCGCGGCCGCTGAGTTGTTGTGCCAGGGCGGATTCGACGCAGTCACCCACCGGGCGGTCGCTGAGCGCGCCGGTCTGCCGTTGGCATCGACCACCTACTACTTCTCATCCCTGGAGGAGTTGATCGAGACGGCCGTCGAATACCTCGGGACAACGGAGGTCGCCCAGTTACGGGATCGGGTCAAGGCACTGCCGCGTCGGCGCCGCGGTGCTGAAGCCGCTGCAGATCTCCTCGTCGATCTGCTCGCCAGCGAACCGGATCGAGAGCAGCTGATCTCCCGCTACGAGCGCTACATCGCCTGTGCCCGTCACCCGGCGATGCGCGGTGTCGAGCGCCGACTGCTCAAGCAGCGGGTGGACGCGGTGGGTGAGGCCATGGCCCGCTCAGGCCGCCGGGCCCGGCCGGACATGATGACGGCGCTGCTGTACTCGGTAGACGGAGCGGTGGTTTCGGCCCTGGTGGATGACCAGGATGGGCCGCGGGAGAGCGTTCGTGCCACTCTGGTTGGTGTGATTGACGTGCTGGCGCCTATCGACCAACAAATCTGACATGGGTCTGGCTGATGTCACCCGACCGGTAACCGGGATCCTCGACGGCGCGATGGACCGCACACTAGTGCTCGGTTACACGCGGATTGGCTCCGGACTGCGTCGCCGTTGGTGGCCGGCTGACCCCGCACCGGACGCCATGGTGGGCAAGCGGGTCGTCGTCACCGGCGCCACCGCCGGAATCGGTCTGGAAATGGCCCGCTCCTTTGCCAGGCTCGGTGCCACCGTCCATCTGCTCGGCCGCAATCCCGACAAGGTCAGCGGCTGCGTCGCCGCCATCGGAGAGGAGGTGCCCGGCGCAGATGTCGTTGGCGAGGTGTGTGACGTCTCCGACCTCGAGGCGGTGGCGAACTGGACCACCGACTTCTCTAACCGGGTTCCCGCCCTGGATGGCCTGGTGCACAACGCCGGCCTGATGCCCAAGGAACGCATGGTCACCCCGCAAGGTCATGAACTGCAGTTCGCCACCCACATCCTGGGGCCGCACCTGATGACCGAGCGGTTGCTGCCGCTGCTGCGGGCCGCCCGCGGTGCGTCGGTGGTGTTTGTTTCCTCCGGGGGCATGTACAGCACCCCGTTGGTGATCGACGATCTCGAGTCCACCCAGGACTACAACGGGGTCCGAACCTACGCGCGTACCAAACGCATGCAGGTGGTGCTGGCCGATGCCTGGGCGCACCGTGTGGCGCGCACCGGCATCAAGGTCGAAAGCATGCACCCCGGCTGGGTGGACACCCCCGGCGTGGCTGAGTACCTGCCGCGGTTCCGGGTGATCACCAAGCCGCTGCTGCGCGACTTGGCTGACGGTGCCGACACCGTGGTCTGGCTGGTGGCCACCCGTCCAGCGTCCAAACCCGGCCACTTCTGGCATGACCGGGCGCAGCGACCCACCACGTTCGGCTGGCAGCGTCCCGGCAACGCGGCCACCGTGCGGCGGTTCCTGCACCAGCTCAGCGAACTGACCTCCACCTCCAAAGCCTGGACGTAGTTCACCGCAGCGCCGGGGTGACGATGCACCCGGTGGCGATGTCGCCGTAGACCGTGATGTCCGCCGGCCGTGCGTGCGCATAGCGGGCGATGTAGGCGCACAGCACCGCATCGACCGGATCCTCTGCGCGTCGCAGCTGCGCTTTGCCGGTGGCGGTCCGGACGGTGTCCTTCAGCGTGTCCCAGGCTGGGCCGGCGAGCTGAAGGCTAGGAGTGGCCGATCGCAGGTCCTCAAGAAATCCCATGAGCCGCAACAATTCCGACTGCAGAGCGCGGAAGTCGCGTCCGGGTTTCTGCTTGTACTTCAGCGTCTTGTCAAGGCCGAACAGCGCCACGCTGGCCGCGTGCGGGTATACCTCGAAAGCGCGGCGGCCGGCCGTCGAGCAGGGATCGAGGTCCAGGCGTAGTTCGGCGCACAGGCGGCCCCCGCGACCACCGTCGGCGAACCAGGCCAAGCCGGTGTTGGCCGGGTGTGCCCCGGCGTCGAAACGGCGAAAGTCGCGGTTGAGGGCGGCTTCACAGGGCCGGTTGCCGCTGGGATTGGTCACCACCAGGGGGGCGTCGATGGCCACCACGCATTCGCCGGTGACGTAGGGCCGCAGCTGGGTGAGAACGTCGTCGTCGCCACCGGCCACGCCCACGTGGCACAGCGACCCCGTCGCATCCAGGACGGCGACACCGGTCGGGCTGCGCTGGCCCCAGGCCAGGTCGACTCCGACGTAGTGCACGGGACAAACTGTAGGCGCAGGCCGAACCGTAAGCTCTCTGCTCGTGACCGTTCCGAACGTCCTGGCCAGCCGCTACGCCAGTGCCGACATGGTTGCGATCTGGTCCCCCGAGGCCAAGATCATCGCCGAGCGGCGGTTGTGGCTGGCCGTGCTGCGCGCCCAGCGCGAACTCGGAGTCGACGTCCCCGAGGCGGCGCTGGCCGACTACGAACGCGTGCTCGAGCAGGTGGACCTGAGCTCCATTGCGGCCCGCGAGCGGGTGCTGCGCCACGACGTCAAGGCCCGCATCGAGGAGTTCAACTCCCTCGCCGGCCATGAGCAGGTGCACAAGGGCATGACCAGCCGGGACCTGACCGAAAACGTCGAACAACTGCAGATCCGCCAGTCATTGCTGCTCGTGCACGCCCACGGTGTGGCCGTCGCCGCCCGGTTGGCCGAACATGCCGCGGCCTACCGCGACCTGGTGATGACGGGGCGAAGCCACAACGTCGCCGCCCAGGCCACCACGCTC
>NZ_JBILVF010000133.1:0-9567 GCF_044370595.1 Mycobacterium sp. | reverse complement strand
TGTACTCGGTGACCGACGGCACATTCACGGCTGGTCAGTCCGCCACGCTCAACGGTCCGGTGGCCGTCTTCGGCGGCGACATCGACTTCGGTGGCACCATCGACGCCCAGCCGGGGAAGGGCTTCCAGCTCAACCTCACCCCGGGTGACGGGAACACCGCCACCCTGACCGGAAACGTCGGGTCGGTCAATCCCCTCGGCGGGCTGGCCGTCTACGCCGTGGTCAACGGTACGGCGGCGATCAACGCACCGGCGAGCATCGCCCTGCGGGGCGACCTCGGATTCGCGGCGGAGAGAGGCATCGACATCGGCAACGACGTGACGGCGTCTTTCACCGGCGGTGGTCTGATCCAGAACTTCACCGGAGCCGGAATCGTCATGGGCGCATCAGAAGACTCCGTGCTCCAGGGCCTCGTCATCAACAGCAACGGCAAAGACGGCGTGCAGGTCACCGGCGCCAAGGACCTGCGCATCACCGGCAACAACATCAGCGGCAACGGCTCTGACGGCATTCATCTCGAGGACTCCACCGACGCCCAGATCACCAGTAACACCCTGTCCGCCAACACCGCCGACGGAATCATGGTGAAGGGCGGAAAGGGCAATGCTGTTCTGTCCAACTCGATCTTCGGCAACACCGGGATGGGCATCGAACTGACCGACGACGGCAACGATTCCCAGTCCGCGCCGGTGATCGACTCCGCAGCACTGACGGCAGGTAACACTCAATTGATGTTGCAGGGCAAGGTTATTCCCGACCAGGGATACACCGGCACGTTCGAAGTCCAGGTGTTCTACACCCCGGCGAGCACGACGATCGCCGACGTCCAAGGACAGCAGTTGATCTACACCGCCACCGCCACAACCACCGACGCGAAGCCCACGAGTTTCACCTTCACGATCCCGGTGTCCTCGTCGGTGGAGAGCGGCGGCTTCATCACCGCCACGGCCACCCCGACCACCAAACCGAGGAATACCTCCGAGTTCTCCAATGTCGGCACAATACAAGCGGCACCCAACCCGCTCTAGAACCGAACGGCCGTCAAGCGATAGGTTGCGCGCATGAAGATTCTTCTGGTGGGTGCCGGCGGCGTCGGCTCAGCATTTTGCGCGATCGCCAAGCGGCGGGACTTCTTCGACCAGATCGTGGTGGCCGATTACGACCAGGCCAGCGCCCAGCGGGCCGTGGACGCCGTCGCCGACCCGCGCTTCACCGCAACCCGGGTGGACGCATCCTCGGAGGACGCGGTGGCCGATCTGGTTCGCCGGCACGGCTCCACGCACGTGATGAACGCCGTCGATCCCCGCTTCGATATGCCGATCTTCCGGGGCGCCCTGGCCGGTGGCGCCAACTACGTCGACATGGCGATGAGCCTGTCGCAACGCCACCCGGACAAGCCCTATGAACTGACCGGTGTGAAACTCGGCGACGAGCAGTTCGCGATGGATCCGCAGTGGCGGGAGGCCGGCCTGCTCGCCCTGCTCGGATTGGGTGTCGAGCCCGGTCTGGCCAATGTGTTCGCCCGGTACGCCGCCGACCATCTGTTCAGCGAGATCGACGAACTCGGGACCCGCGACGGTTCCAACCTGACCGTCGACGGTTATGAGTTCGCTCCGTCGTTCTCCATCTGGACCACCATCGAGGAGTGCCTGAACCCGCCGGTCATCTGGGAGAAGGGCCGCGGCTGGTTCGTCACCGAACCCTTCAGTGAGCCCGAGATCTTCGACTTCCCTGAAGGCATCGGACCGGTGGAGTGCGTCAACGTCGAGCACGAGGAAGTGCTGCTGATGCCGCGCTACATCGACTGCAAGCGCGCCACCTTCAAATACGGCCTCGGCCAGGAGTTCATCGACGTCCTCAAGGTGCTGCACAAGCTGCGCCTGGACAGCACCGAGAAGGTCAAGGTCGGCGACGTGGAGGTCAGCCCCCGCGACGTGGTGGCCGCCTGCCTGCCGAACCCGGCGCAGCTGGGACCGGTGATGAAGGGCAAGACCTGCGCCGGGCTCTGGGTTACCGGCACCGGCAAGGACGGCAAGCCCCGATCGACCTACCTCTACCATGTCGTGGACAACGAGTGGTCGATGACTGAGTACGGCCATCAGTGCGTGGTCTGGCAGACCGCGATCAATCCCGTTGTGGCACTGGAACTTCTCGCCAACGGCACCTGGAGCGGTACGGGCGTGATCGGACCGGAGTTCTTCGATTCGGTGCCCTTCCTGGAGTTGCTCAACGCCTACGGGTCGCCGTGGGGGCAGAAGGAACTCACCGTCTGACGGGGCGGGATCAGCCGCGGTAAATCCACGGCTGCCGCGGCAGGCCCGCCGGATCGAACTTCGTCAGCAGTTCGTCGGGGTCAGCCGCTGGCCAGCCCAGCGACTCGGTGATCAACGCCCAGGCGCGGGGCACCCCCAACTCCGCCAGGGTGACCGCCCCGTCGCGCTTGGCCAGCCGCTTGCCCGCGTTGTTGAGCGCCAACGGCACATGGGCGTAGACCGGCCGCGGGTAGCCCAACAGTTCGGCCAGATACGCCTGCCGCGGCGAGGAGGCCAAGAGGTCGTCGCCGCGCACCACCTGGTCCACCCCGGCGTGCGCGTCGTCCACCACCACCGCAAGGTTGTAGGCCGTCACCCCGTCGCCGCGGCGCAGCACGAAGTCGTCCACCATGCCGGTGTAACTGCCGTGGATGAGGTCGGTGACGGTGTAGTCGCCGTCGTCGTCGGTGCGTAGTCGCAGCGCCGGCGGGCGGGTTCGACGCCGCCGGTCTCGCTGCGCGGCGGACAGCGTGCGGCAGGTACCCGGATAGGCACCCTCAGGTGCGTGCGGGGCCCGGGGCGCCTCGAGGATCTCCCGTCGGCTGCAGAAGCACTCGTAGACCAGATCGCGCCGGATCAGGTTCTCGACCACCGCGTCGTAGCGCTGCGGGTGGTCCGACTGCCACTCCGGGTCCTCATCCCAGGTGATCCCGATCGCGGCCAGGTCGGCTAGCTGCCGCCGGCCCACATCGTCGTGGGTGCGGTCGTCGAGATCCTCGACCCGGATCAGGAACCGCCGGCCGGTCGAGCGGGCGAACAGCCACGCCAGCACCGCGGTGCGCAGGTTGCCGATATGCAGGTCCGCCGACGGGCTGGGCGCGAATCGGCCCGCGCCCGTGCTTCTCACGCCCGCAATCTAACGTGGAAGGCGTGGATCTGCCCGTGACGCCGCCGGTGCAGCCCATGCTGGTCAAAGCGCAGGCCACCATGCCAGTACACCCAGGCAGCTCAGCGGGCGGCTGAGCGTGCCGACCAGGCCGCGGTGTGGTTGATCTCGATCGAAGGGGCTTCTACAGCAGAGGACCGGCCCTCCCCTCGGAAGGCCGGTCTCCGCTTGCCGGACGTATCCGTTACGCCGGCGACGATGAGCCGTTAGGACCCTGTATGCCCTGCACGGCGGGTGTGCCGACTGCCGTGCCGCCGGCTCCGCCAAAGCCACCCTTGCCGCCGCCGGTGGAGTCACCGCCGAGACCGCCGTTTCCGCCTAAACCGCCGCTCACGTCGGCCGTGCTGGCCGCGGTCGCCAGCGCGCTGCCCGCGGCCCCGCCCGAACCGCCGGCAGCACCACCATTACCGCCGGTGCCGCCCCCACCACCGATGCTGACTCCGCCCGGCGAAACACCGATCAGGGTGGCCGCGCCGCCGGCGCCGCCGGCACCGCCGGTGCCGCTGGTCGAGGGGCAAGATCCCGGTGACCGACGTCAACGGTGAGGCCCACTCGTCGGTGATAGTCCTCCGGCGCCGCAGTGGCTGGATCGCAGCCGCGGGGAATCCGCTGACCGGTTTTTCTGGTCACCATCGCCCGCGAGTACCTCGCGCGTGGCCGCGGCTACGCTGCGAGCTTGGCCCAGGAGTACTTCGTGACCCCTCGAACGGTAGTCAGTTGGGTCGAAAAGGCCCGCGCTCGTGGAATTCTCAGCCCGCCACCCAGTTCCGGGGCAACCGGCGGTCATCTGCTGACCGAGTAAGCGGGCAAGGGGCATGCGGCCTCACTGCCCGAGCCGGTTCAGATCAACGGCGAGTCAACCCGGTAGCCGGCGCGTCGATCTACCGGGATTTCGGCGAACCGACTCATGGGGCCCGCCCGGTTTGGCCCAGGCTCGGCACGAGATCTTCGATCTGGAAAGCGGCGGGCTGCTCCAGTTGCACAAAAGTGCAGGAGCGGGGATCTCGGTCCGGCCGCCACCTGCTGAACTGGGCGGTGTGGCGGAAGCGTTGGCCCTCCATGTGGTCGTAGCGGACCTCGACGACACGCTCGGGGCGAAGCGGCACAAATGAGAGGTCCTTGCCGGCGTTCCACCGCGACTGCTCGGTCACTCCGCTGCTCTGGTTCGCCCACTGCCATGGGTGATCGTCGAAATCGGCTGCCAACGGACGCAATTCGGTGAAAAGGTCGCGGCGTCGGGCCATCGGAAAGGCGCCGATCACACCTACAGACGCCAAGGTCCCGTCGTCGCGGTAAAGGCCGAGCAGCAGCGACCCGATCGCGCTGTCGCAGGACTTATGCGGCCGGTAGCCGGCCACGACACAGTCCGCGGTCCGCTGATGCGTGATCTTGAACATCGCCCGCCTATCGGGCAGGTAAGGAATCGTGAGCGGCTTGGCGATAACACCGTCGAACCCGGCGCCCTCAAGTTCGCCGAACCAACGCTGTGCAGTCCCGAGGTCGGAGGTAGCCGGCGTGATGTGAAACGACGGGCCTGACCCGACCAGCGCCTCAAGGAGTGCGGCCCGGCGAACTGAGAACGGCTCACCGGTGTAGTCGCGCTCGCCGAGTGCCAGCAGGTCGAAGGCGATGAAAGACGCCGGGGTGGTGTCAGCGAGCGTGCGCACTCGCGATGCGGCTGGATGGATGCGCTGCTGCAGCGCCTCGAAGTCCAATCGGCCGCGGGCGGCGATGACGATCTCCCCGTCGATGACGCACCGTTGCGGCAGTTCAGTCAGCGCGGCCGCCAACAGTTCCGGGAAGTAACGGGTCAGTGGCCGCTCGTTGCGGCTGCCGAATTCCACCTCGTCGCCGTCGCGGTAACAAATCGACCTGAAGCCATCCCATTTCGGTTCATAACAGGCACCCTCGGGGATCACCGGAACCGACTTGGACAGCATCGGCGACACGGGCGGCATCACGGGCAAATCCATTGACCCATTGTGCCCTCGGCGGCAAGGGGTTGCCGTTGTCGGCCAGGCGGCGTCGTGCTTCATCGCCGCGGACTCGCAGGTGTGTAAGGCATTCCTCCAGGGCCGCCACCTCCCCAACCATCCTCGGTCGCGTGCCTCGTTGATGCGGTATTCGGCGTTGCGCGTCATGTCCGCGATGCGGCCGAGTTGTGCGGGTCCCGCGAAGGAACCGGCATCGGGTGCAGGCGTGTTCGTGGCAACGAGGTGTTCGGGAAACACAGCGGTGTATCCGCGAGTGGTCGCCGCGACGCTCGACACCAGCTTCGGCAGTGCTCCGCACGCTCCCAAGCGATCAGCCGCTCGTTCTGAAAACGAAACCACCGCAGCAAGTCATAGGCGTAACTTCGAGGCGTGAGCGGTCTGCAATCCGATGCTGCCAGTTCCCGCCGATACGACGATGCGGCCGCATGCTCCGACTCAGGGAAGATGGCCTACGACCAAATGGAGGCAACCGGGGCCTGGCAGCGGTTCCGCCACACCGTGCGACTCATTCGGTGGCGGCCCGACCGCGACCCGGCCGGGTGCACCTTCGACCAACTCGACGTGCCGTTGCATCACGACCTCAACGATGTGCTGGCAGCGCAGTGAGCGCCGCGGCCGAGGAGATCGACGTCGATGGTGTCGCGGTGCGAATCACCAACCGGGACAAAGTGTTCTTCCCCAAACTCGGTGCCGCCGGGACCAAGGGCGCACTGATCGACTACTACCGGACCATCGCCGACACGATGCTCATTGCACTACGCGACCGCCCGACCCACCTGCAACGGTTCCCCGACGGCATCGACGGTGAGATGATCTACCAGAAGCGGGTTCCGCAGAAGCATCCGGACTATCTGAAGACCTGCCGGGTGAGCTTTCCCTCCGGACGCACCGCGGACGCGCTGATGGTCACCCACCCGTCGGCGATCGTGTGGGCCGCTCAGATGGGGGCAATCACCCTGCATCCCTGGCAAGTTCGCTGCCCGGACGCTGAACACCCCGACGAGTTGCGCATCGACCTCGACCCGCAGCCCGGTACGGGTTTCGCCGAAGCCACGGCCGTCGCCGCGGGCGTCCTCAAGCCCCTGCTCGATGAACTCGGACTGGTCGGCTATCCGAAGACTTCCGGAGGCCGGGGTGTGCACGTGTTCCTGCGGATCACCACCGACTGGGACTTCATCGCGGTGCGCCACGCGGGGATCGCCCTGGCCCGCGAGGTCGAGCGCCGGGCACCGGATCTGGTGACCACGGCATGGTGGAAAGAGGAACGAGGACAACGGATCTTCATCGACTACAACCAGAACGCCCGCGATCGCACCTTCGCCGCCGCCTACTCGGTGCGGCCGACTCCGATCGCGACGGTGTCCACACCCTTGACATGGAACGAACTCGCTGCCGCCGCCACCCCCGACGACTTCACCATGGCGACGGTGCCGACCCTGGTCGCCGATCGCGGTGACCCGATGGCTGGACTTGACTCGCTGGCCCAGTCAATCGAGCCACTGCTGGCGATGTGGGCTGCCGACCTTGATCGCGGTCTGGGCGATCTGCCGTATCCGCCGAACTATCCGAAGATGCCGGGGGAGCCGAAAAGGGTTCGGCCGAGCCGGGATCGGGACTTGAAGGGGCTGAACGAACCGACGGACTAGCGCGGTGTCGAGCGTAGGGAGTACTCGCCCGACTCGGGTTCACTGCCGGCGTGACGGCCTTGTCGGCTAACTGGCATGCTTGAGGGCATGACCGAGCCGACGTTCGGAGGCATCGAGGGCGGCATGCCGCCGCCGTACTACCCCCCGCCCGGCCCGTACCCCCCGCCCGGCGCATATTTCGACCCCGCAGCACCGTATGGCCGGCATCCGCTGACCGGTGAGCCGCTGTCTGCGAAGTCCAAGGTCGTCGGCGGGTTGCTGCAACTGCTCGGTCTTATCGGGATCGTCGGTATAGGTCGGATCTACCTCGGCTATACCGGGTTGGGCGTCGCCCAGTTGATCGTCGGTTTGGTCACCTGCGGTATCGGCGCGGTCATCTGGGGACTCATCGACGCGGTTCTGATTCTCACCGACAGGGTGCGCGACCCGGCGGGCCGGCCTCTGCGGGACGGGACCTAGTCCCCACCGGGGGCAGCCCGTCCGCACCCCTCGCAGTTAGTTGAAGATCCGGGAATCTCGCCTTCGAGAGTGCTCGACGGGTCGACGTCGATTGCCCTGGATCGTGAAGTGGGGGCAGCCTGCGCCCAGACCAGTTCCGCCGCCCGATGTCGGACGTTGCCGGTTTACCGGCCCGGAATGCCCGAAGGCCGCTGCGCTCTCAGAAAAGTGTGGTAGACACTCAGCAAAACTTAAGGGTCAAACCGCCACTCTCCGGGGAGTCGTAATGTCCACACGTAAAGCCATGCGCCGTCGCGTCCAGCCCTACGCCTGGCTCGGAGCGGGTGCGGTGACACTCGGTATGGGCGCCGCGATGGTGGGCGGCACTGCCGTGGCCTTCGCCGATACCGGCACCGACTCCGCCTCCGCCGCTTCGGGGGGCACCTCCAGCGAGGCCTCGACGACCAAACGGGAACCCGCCCAGACCAGGACGACGCGGGGTCCCCGGGCCAGTGCGGCCGCCGACAGCGACGCGGCTCCGGCCCGCCGCGGTCAAGTGCGGATCGTCGAAACCGCCCCCGAACCACCACCCGAGCCGGCCGCCGCGGAGACACTTCCGGCTGTCGACGAGCCGCAACCCGCCCAAGAGGCCCCCACTCAGGACGCCCCCGCTACCGATAACCCACTGCCGGCTGCCGCCGCACCGGCCACCAAGCGTGTCACCACCCCGCTCAGCCGGGGATTGACCGCCGAGCTGGACGCCCCCGCGCTGCCGGCTCCCGCTGCGGCACAACAGGATTCGCTGGAGTTTGACCAGCAGGCCGCGACCCTGGAGTTTGACCAGCCGGTCGCGACCCCAGCCCTGGCAGTCGTCGGCGACCCAGCCCCCAGCATGGAGTCCTGGCTGCCCGGCGGCGCCAACCCGGGCACCGCGATCGTTCCCGGCCAAAAGGTCAAACTGGCGCTCCAGCAGATCGAACAGGCGCAGGCTCTGATCAACGAGGCAACGTGGGGGGCGGGCAACATCCTGGCCGGCTTCGGCGCCTTCGGCCCGCAGGCCGCGCTGGCGACCGCACAATTGATGCTGTCCATCTGGGGTTCGAGCATCACCAACGCGCAGAACTTCGTCGCCAGTACGGTGGGCAATCCCCTGATCCACGGAATCGCCCAAGCCAACCTGCAGAACCAACTGCTGTGGCCGGCCCTGTCGGACGCCTCGCTGGCCACGGCGTCGCTGCTCATCCCGACGCTGGGCTGGTTCGGTGCCGATATCGGCACGGCGGAAGCCACGGTGCTCGCCGCCCGCCAGAACGGCAAGATTTACGCCCGGGTTCCGATCCGGATCAAACTCGGCACTCAGCCGATGGTCAACGTGAAGATCAATGGAGGCCGCAACGCGGACCTCCTGCTGGACACCGGTGCCTCGGGGCTGGTGACCACTCGTGACAAGGTCGGTGACGGCTCACTGGGCGCCAAGGTCGGCGGGGGCCAGAGCTGCTTCAGTGGCGGACTTTGTTACAACTACGAGACCTACAACACCACGGTTGATCTCGGTGACGGGGCGGTGGGTACCGCACCGGTCAACATCGTCACCGACATTCCCGGTGATCCCAACTACGAGAACAGCGTCGCGAACTTCAAGCAGTTCTTCTCGTGGGGGTCCGACGGTGTGCTGGGCGTTGCGGCGAACAGCCCCGGGCCCGGCCCCGTTCCGGTCCCGACTGCTGCGATGCCCGGCGAGTTGAGCGACGGCCTGCTCATCCATCAGAACGTCTATCCGTTCGGGCTCGGCGGCTACATGATCCTGGGGCCCAACCTGTACCCGACGAGGGTGTCGGTGCCGGGTGCCTCGGACACCTACGTGAAGGTCAGCATCAACGGAGGCCCCAAGCAGAACGCGGGGGCGATCATCGACTCCGGCGGCGTCTACGGCACCTTGAACCGCTCGCTGTTCCCACAGACAGGGTCATCGGTGCCGGTGGGCACCAAGATCGACGTGTACGCCATGGACGGCACCACGCTGCTCTACAGCTACACCACCCAGGGCGGCGAGGCGGCTACCCCGTACATCGAGTCCGGTCTGTTCAACACCGGTAACGCGCCGTACGCCCAGGGCCCGATCTACATCAACTACGGGTTCAACGAGCCGTACGGCATCGGGTCGACGGACTTCGCCATCTGGTGACGCGCTGCCTCCCGGACACCATTGGGACCGATCCCTGAAAACACCGTAGGGATGATCTAACGAGGGTTACTGTTCGCCCAGGGATTCGTCTTTGGGAGGACGTCAT
>NZ_JBILVF010000029.1:0-30690 GCF_044370595.1 Mycobacterium sp. | reverse complement strand
GTAAGCCGGACTGGCATCCTCCGGGAGGTCCAGCTTCTCGACGCTGAGGGCGTGCACCGCGACGAAGTACCGGTGGTAGCCATGCCCCGCGGGCGGGGCCGCGCCGACATAGCGGCGCATGCCGGCGTCATTGCACAGCGTCAGCGCTTCCCCGGGAAGCACCGAACCGTCGCCAACCCCGGCGGGCAACTCGGTCACGGTTGCCGGCAGGTTGACCACCGCCCAGTGCCAGAAGCCGGACGCGGTGGGGGCGTCGGGGTCGAAGACCGTCACCGCGAAGCTGCGGGTCTCTTCGGGAAAACCCGACCAGCTCAGCTGCGGGGAGATGTCTTCACCGCCGGCGCCCATGATTCCGCTGACCTGGGCGTTCTTCAGCGGCTGACCGTCGGCGATGTCCGCGCTGCTCAGCGCGAAGCCCGGCAGCTCGGGCAGGAAGTCGTAGGGGTTGTACGGAAATGCCATGGCGAATCGCTCCTGTCTTCTTAACAGTTCTTGAGGAAGTGCTCGAGTACCACCGCGCCGAACTGCAGCGCGTCAACAGGCACCCGCTCGTCAACACCGTGGAACAGCGCCGCGAAATCCAGTTCCGGCGGCAGCCGCAACGGCGCAAAGCCAAAGCACCGGATACCAAGGCGAGCAAAGGCTTTGGCATCGGTACCTCCGGAAAGCATGTAGGGCACCGTGCGCGCCTCCGGATCGACGGCCAGAATCGCGTTGTTCATCGCGTCGACCAGGAGGCCATCGAAACTGGTCTCATAGGAGGGTAATTCGGAAATCCACTCCCGGGTGACGTCCGGTCCGATGAGTTCGTCGACCTCCCGCTCGAAAGCGGCCTGCCGTCCCGGCAACACCCGGCAGTCGACAACAGCCTCGGCGGTAGCCGGGATGACGTTGGCCTTGTACCCGGCTTTGAGCATGGTCGGATTGGCGGTGTCACGAAGGGTGGCACCCAGCATCCGAGCCATCGGACCGAGTTTAGCGACCGCACCCTCAAGGTCGTCGGCGTCGAAGCTCAGGCCGGTCTCCTCAGAAACGGCCTCGAGGAACTGCGCAACGGTGTCGGTCAGCACCAGCGGAAACTGGTGGCGGCCGAGGCGCGCAACGGCATTGGCGATGGTGGTGACCGCGTTCTCGTCGTGCACCATCGAGCCGTGGCCGGCCCGGCCGCGGGCGGTCAGCCGCATCCACAGCAGCCCTTTCTCAGCGGTCTCGATCAGGTAGAGGCGACGCTCACCGCCGTCGCGGCGGGGCACGGTGATCGAGAAGCCACCCACCTCCCCGACCGCCTCGCTGACACCGGCGAAAAGGTCCGGGCGGTTGTCCACCAGCCACTGCGCCCCGTATTTGCCGCCGTGCTCCTCGTCGGCGATGAATGCGAATACCAGGTCACGTGGGGGCACGACCCCGGCGCGTTTGAAGTGCCGGGCGACGGCCAGCATCATGCCGCACATGTCCTTCATGTCCACCGCGCCGCGACCCCACACATAGCCGCCGGAAATCGCCCCGGAGAACGGGTGCACGCTCCAGTCGGCAGCCTCGGCGGGCACCACATCGAGATGGCCGTGAATGAGCAGGGCGCCGCGAGTGGGGTCCGCACCGGCAAGGCGGGCGAAGACGTTGCCCCGGTTCGGCGCACCGGACTCGATGTACTCCGGTTGGTAGCCGACCTCCCGGAGTTGCTCGGCCACCCACCGGGCGCAGTCGGCCTCCCCCTTGGTGGTTTCCGGATCACCGGTATTGGAGGTGTCGAAGCGGATCAGGGCGCTGACCAGTTCCACCACCTCGCCGGTCACATCGCCCAACTTCGCCTGCGTCACGCTCCTTTCCTACCATTGACCGTCGATACGGTCGGGCCCGGTCTCCTTACCACATCAATAACTCCAACCACATTTACAACACGCACATCGTGGCGTTCTAATTACTCCGATGAAGAGCAGGACGCCGGCGATGGCGGCCCACAGATGGAGTTGGACCCCCAAATGGAGTTGGACCCCCAAATGGAGTTGGACCCCCAAATGGAGTTGGACGATGTGGAGCCTGACGGTTGCCGTGACGGGTTGCGCCACCACCACCGCAGGTACCGCGAGTCCGGCCGCCCCGGCGCCGGAGGTCACCGTGCAGAACCTGGCCAATCTGCTGCTGGCCGCCGCCGATGTCGGCGCGGCGATGTCCGCCCCCGACATGGTCGTCACCCGTCAGGTCGACGCTCTGTGGGACGACAGCGCGGGGATTGCCGGCGGACCGGGATGCCTGGCCGTGGCCGGCGCCGCCCAGCGCGGCGTCTACGCCGATGCGGACTGGACGGCGGTGCACGGCCAAGTGCTGCGGGAGCCCCCCACGTCACCGTCCTGGGCGCACTTCGCCACCCAGGCGGTGGTGCTGTTCGACTCCGCCACAGCCGCGGCGGACTTCTTCGCCCGTTCCCGTCAGATCTGGGCCGGTTGCTCCGACCGGGACCTGACCTATGCGCCCCAACTTGCGCCGGCCGAACAGATTTGGTCCATCGGTCCGGTGAGCGTCCTCAACGACGTCCTGACGGTTTCGCGACAACAGCGCAGCCCGCAACAGTGGTCATGCCAGCGGGCGCTGACGGTCCAGGGACACGTCGCGGTCGACGTCGAGGCGTGCGCGTTGGACGGGCCGACGTCCGCGGCAGCGGCCATCGCGCGCAGCATCGCCGAGCGCATCGGCCCGGCTTGAGCTGGTTTGAGCGGACGAGTCCCGATCCGATAGCCTTAGTCGCCCACCCGCGGTGGGTTGAGTCCGAGTGGCGGAATGGCAGACGCGCTAGCTTGAGGTGCTAGTGCCCTATTAACGGGCGTGGGGGTTCAAGTCCCCCCTCGGACACACAGTTTCCCCACCAGGGGCGTTTCCGGCTAGCTGGCGTCGGAGTCCTCCCGGACCGGGTGGGCCGTCCGGCCGCGGGTGCGGACCAGGCTGGCGACGGTGGTGATGAACAGCACGACACCGATGACGCTGATCGACATCGCCGTCGAGATCTCCGGGACGTCGACGTAGTTACCGCCGTTGATGAACGGCAGTGTGTTCTTGTGCAGGGCGTGCAGGATCAGCTTCACACCGATGAAGCCGAGAATGATCGACAGACCCGCTGACAGGTAGATCAACCGATCGAGCAGCCCGCCGATCAGGAAGTACAGCTGCCGCAGGCCCATCAGCGCGAAGGCGTTCGCGGTGAACACGATGTAGGGCTCCTCGGTGAGACCGTAGATGGCCGGGATGGAGTCCAGCGCGAAGAGCAGATCGGTGAACCCGATCGCCACCAGCGCCAGCATCATCGGCGTGACGGCCCGCTTGCCGCCAATTCGGGTGATGAACTTGTCCCCGTCGTAGTCGTCGGTGGTCGGCACGAACCGCCGTACGAGGGTGACCAGTCGGTTCTCGCGTTCCACCTCGGCCTCACGCTCGTGGCCGCTCTCCCGGGCCAGCTTGAGGGCGGTGAGGATCAGGAAAGCGCCGAAGACGTAAAACACCCAACTGAACGTGTTGATCGCGGCGGCGCCGACAGCGATGAACACCGCCCGCATGATCAGCGCCATCACGATGCCGATCAACAGCAGCTTCTGCTGGTAGATCCGCGGCACCGCGAACGAGGTCATGATCACGGTGAACACGAACAAGTTGTCCACCGACAGCGCTTTCTCGGTCACGTACCCGGCGAAGTACTCCCCGCCGTACTGGCTGCCCCAGTGCCACCAGATGAAGAATCCGAACAGCACCGCCAGGCTGACGTAGACCGTCGACCAGATCGCCGACTCCCGGAAGGTCGGTTCATGCGCGACCCGCACATGGGCGAAGAAGTCGAAGACGAACAACCCGAGGATGGCGACACACGTGATGACCCAGATACCGGTGGATACGCCCATGCCGAGGAGTATTCCGGAAATACGATTCGCTGGTCCAGTCAGGGTCGGATATTGCGGCCGGACAGGTAGACAATCCAGGACAAGACCACCGCGGTGAACACCACCGCGTGTGCGAACCCAGTACCCGCGTCCGGGAAGACCACGTCTGTGAGGTAGTGGTCGATAAAACCCGCCGGCCCCAACGGTGGCAGACCGGCCCTGGATCGCGCCCACCGCTCGAGGTCGGTAAGCGGGCAACCGTACTGGGCGATCACGCTGCCGAGCGCCCAAGCCACCACCGGCACATGCAGCCAGATCGAACGCCGCCACCGCAGCGCCAGAAATCCACCCAAGGGCAGATAGATGAGAAAAGCGAAATGGGCGACGACCGTCAGAACCAACACCAGCCACACCAGTGCCAGGGCCAGCGGTTCCATATCGCAAAGTTACCGCTGCGGTAGCGTGGATGAGTGCCTCAGCAGGTCTTGTTCATCCGCAACGACCCGACCGCACCGGAAGCACTGCTGGGTGACGTCTTCACCGAATACGGTTTTGAGATAAGCATTTTCGACGTCGTGCCCGCCGACCGTGCGGACGATCCGTACGTGCAGGTGGCGTTTCCGGAGCCCAGCGGATATGACGTGATCGTGCCACTCGGCGCACGGTGGGCCGCCTACGACGACAGCCTCCCGTGGATCACCGCGGAAATGGATATGACGCGTCGCGCGTTGGCCTGCGGCGTCGGCGTGTTCGGTGTCTGTTTCGGCGGGCAACTACTGGCCCGTGCGCTCGGTGGGACGGTGGGCCGTTCACCCAGCCCGGAGATCGGCTGGCATGAGGTTCGCAGCAACAGACCTGGCCTGGTGCCGTCCGGGCCGTGGTTCCAGTGGCATTTCGACCGCTTCACTGCTCCCCCGGGTGCTGTGGAGGTAGCTGGCAACGACTGCGCCACGCAAGCGTTCATCCACGGTCGGGCGTTGGGTCTGCAGTTCCACCCTGAGGTGGACGGAGCGCTTGTCGAGCAGTGGATCGCCGAGGACGCCGACGGCGATATCGGCCGGCTGGGGATGTCGGTACAGGACTTGCGGGCACGCACCACCGTTGAGGTCGACGATGCCGCGCGGCGGTTACGCCTACTGGTGGGCGGATTCCTGGCGCTGCTCACACAGCAGGATGCGTACCAGGCCGACCGCCTCGGGTAGCGCTGAACCAACTTCGGGGCTCAGCCCCGTTCCGTGGCCGGTGTCAGCCACGCCGACGCTGACCACCACCACCGTGTCCGGCGCGCGGCCGAGTGCGCGTGCCAGCTCGTAGGTCTGCCGCAGGCCCAGGTCATGCGAACTCACCGGCATGACGATCTCGTCGAGTTCGGCCAGCGAACATGTCCGTACTTCGCCGACAGGCTGCCCCACCGCGGCGTCCACCAGAACCGCCAGCCGACAGCCCTCCCAGGCCTCGAGCACTGCGGTCGGTTCAGCCGCGCAGGTCACCACCCGCACACCGGACGGATTGGTCGCCGCGACAGCGGCCACCACAGCCGGGCCTATCCCGTCGTCGCGTCGATGGGCGTTGCCGATGCCGATGAGGGCCGCCGCTGGCCCGGGGGCGTCATTCACCGCCGCGTCACCGTCAGGGTCAGGAAATGCGTCGCGCAGGAGATGCACGGGTCGTAGTTGCGGATCGTGCGCTCACACATTGCGGTCAACGCCGCATCGTCGAGTCCGGCTTGTGCGCTCACCACCTGAGCCAGATCGTCCTCGATCGCGGCCTGGTTCTGCGCGGTCGGTGGGACGATCTGGGCTGTGGCCACCAGCCCGTCGGCGTCGATCTGGTATCGGTGGTAGAGCAGCCCGCGGGGTGCCTCGCTGACGCCATGCCCGACACCGGGCCGGGCCTGGACCGGAACGAAGGGGTGGACCGGCCGCTGGTAGTTCTCGATGATGCGGAGCGCCTCCTCGACCGCGTACACCACCTCGACGGCACGAACGACGATGCTGCGAAACGGATTCCGGCACTGCGAGTCCAGTCCGGCAGCGCTGGCAGTTTCCCTCGCCAGGGGCGACAGCTTGTCGTAGTTCAGCGTGTAGCGGGCCAGGGGCCCGGTGAGGTGGCGCCGGCCGTCCAGGGTGGCGTGCAAAGCGGTGGAGTGCGGCACGTGGGTCTCTCGGACGTGCTCGCTGAATTGCGACACCGGAAAACTCGGCCCCGCGCTGCGGGCGATCACGCCGTCCTCAAGCGGGTAGCGGTCTGCGGTGAGGGCCAGCAATTCATGGTCGATCGTCAGATCCGGGAAGTCGAAGCCAGCCACCCACGTCACGGTGGCCAGGGCGTCGTCGAGCGCCCTGCGCAACTGCTCGGCCATCGGTTTGAGGTCAGTTCGGGTCGGCACCGAGTAGAAACCACCCAGCCGGACGTTGACCGGGTGGATCGCCCGGCCGCCGATCAGTTCCTGCAACTGATTACCGGCCTTCTTCAGCGACAGCCCGCGTTCCACGGCCTGGCGCTGAGTCTTGGCGATGGTGATCACATCAGGGGCGCCGAGGAAGTCCGGGGCGTGCAGCATGTAGATGTGCAGGACGTGGCTGTGAATCCACTCCCCGCAGTACAGCAGGCGGCGCAGGGCGATCAATTCCGGGTCCAGGGTCACCCCGCAGGCGTCCTCAATAGCGTTGCAGGCGCTGGTCTGATAGGCCACCGGGCAGATGCCGCAGATCCGGGCGGTGAGGTCGGGGGGCTCGGTGTAGGACCGACCGCGCAAGAAGGCCTCGAAAAACCGCGGCGGCTCATAAATGTTGAGTTCGACGCGTTCAGGTTTTCCGTCGCGCAGTTCCACATGCAGCGCGCCTTCACCCTCGACCCGGGTCAGGGTGCCCACGCGCAGGGTGCGGGCGGATTCGTTCACTCCCCACTCCGTTGCGCCTCGAACTGGGTGACGTTGAAGGTCCCGAACATCCGGTCGACGTCCCCGCCGGACATTCCGTCCCGGCGCAGCAACGGAATCATCGCCCCCATATTCGGGGTGGCCATCGGCCCGAAGCAGCCGTAGCAGCCGCGGTGATGACGCGGGCACAGGGCTCCGCAGCCGGCGTGGGTGACCGGACCCAGGCACGGAATGCCCTCTGCGACAGTCACACAGCTGACCCCGGACCGTTTGCACTCGGTGCACACCGTGGCCGTCGGCAGCTTCGGTTTGCGCCCGACCAGCAAGGCGGCCAGGGTGTCGAGCAACTGGCGCCGGTCGATCGGGCAGCCGCGCAGCTCGTAATCCACCGTTACGTGCGCGGAGGCCGGCGTGGAGGTGGCCAGGGTGCGGATGTAGTCGGGCCGGGCGTAGACCACCGAGGTGAACTCCTCGACGTCGGCGAAGTTTCGCAGCGCCTGGATCCCGCCGGCGGTCGCGCAGGCACCGATGGCCACCAGGACGCCGGACTGGGCCCGGATCTCCGTGATCCTGTGCTCGTCAACCGGCGTGCTGATGGAGCCTTCGACCAGCGAGACGTCGTAAGGCCCGGCGACGATGGCACTGGACGCTTCGACGAAGGTGGCGATCTGAACCTGCTCGGCCAGCATCAGCAACTCGTCCTCGCAGTCCAGCAGCGTCAGTTGGCATCCGTCGCAGGAGGCGAACTTCCACACGGCGAGGCTCGGCCCCTTCCCGGTTCGCTCCGCTGCTGCCCGCCAGGTCATCTAGAGTTCCTCGACTTCCAGCAGTGGTTCAGCGACGTCGTATCCCACCACCGCACCGTCGCGGCACAGCAACAACGGTCCGAGTTGACAGTGCCCGCACCAGCCGACACCGCACTGCATGTTCCGCTCCAGAGAGACCCGGATGTTCTGCGCCGCAACCCCTTTGTCCCGTAACGCCCGGGCGCTGTGCGCCATCATCGGCTCCGGCCCGCAGAGGAAGGCGGTGGTTCGCCCGGAGTGCAGGGTGAGCCTGCGCAACGGTTCGGTCACGAAGCCGGTCTCGCCGAGCCAGCCGTGGATGGGAACGTCGATGGTCTGATGCAGTTCCAGATCCGGATGCTGTTGCCAAGCAGCCAGTTCCGCACCGAAGAGGAACTCCCGCTGGGTGCGGGCTCCGGCCACCACCACCACCCTGCCGTAGCGTTCACGTTGCGAGAGCACCCCGAGCACCACCGGCCGCAGCGGGGCCAGACCGACACCGCCGGCGACGACGATGAGGTCGCGGCCAGCGGCCTCCTCCAGCCCCCAACTGGTGCCGAACGGCCCACGCACACCGACGATGGCACCGGACTCGGCGGCGCACAGCGCAGCGCTGACCGCGCCGACAGCGCGGATGGTGTGGGTGATGACGCCGTCCACGGCCAGGCCGGAGACTGAGATCGCGATCTCCCCCACCCCGAAGGCGTACACCATCATGAACTGACCCGGGGCGGGTGGCGCCACCCCGACCGACTCCGGCTCCGGCTCCAGACGCAGGGTCACCGAGTCGGCGTTTTCGACCACCCGGGACGCCACGCGGTAGGGCACCGGCGCCATCGTCGTCAGCGCCGGCCGCAGCGCCGTCTCAGTCATCCCCGGACTCCCGCTCGCGGGCGAAAACCGCCATCTCCTCGGTGATGTCGATGCCGGTGGGACACCAGGCGATGCAGCGCCCGCAACCCACGCAACCGGACGTGCCGAACTGGTCATGCCAAGAACTCAACTTGTGGGTCAGCCAGTGCCGGTAGCGCGAGGGTCCCGATTGCCGGACCGGACCTTCGTGAATGGAGGTGAAGTCCAACTCGAAGCATGATGCCCACTCCATCCACCGTTCCGCGTGCTGACCGGTCAGGTCGGTCACCTCGGAGGTGGAGGTACAGAAACAGGTCGGGCACACCATGGTGCAATTGCCACAGGTCAGGCATCGGCTGGCGACCTGCGACCAGTGCGCCGATTCCCGTGAGTCGATCAGCAGTTGGCGCAGGTCCGTCTCGGGCATCTGTCGACCCATTTGTGTTGCGGCAGAAGCTATCTCGTCAGCCCCGCGCCGGATCTCCGCCGACTCGGCGGTGCGGTGCGGGATGGCCTCCAGGACCTGCGCCCCCGCCTCGGTGCCGACTTCGACCAGATAGCCGACCGAGGGGCCGTCGGCGAACTCAGTCAGCGCTAGGTCATACCGCGACGGCTGCGCGGGGCCATCCGGGCAGCCGGGTCCACAGCCCGGCCCGGTGCCCATCGAGGCGCAGAAGCACAGGCCGCCAGGCTCGGTGCAGTTGACGGCGACGACGAAAGTGCCGTCCCGCCGTCCGACGTAGGAACTGTCCGGATGGGCCGGTCCGGCCAGGACGCCGTCCAACACCTCGATGGCGGCGAGGTCGCAGGCGCGCACGCCGAGGAAGGCGGATCGAGGCGGATCGTCTTCTGCTACTTCATCGGAAGACCAGATCCGCTGGCGGGGTGGGTGCAGGAATTGTTTCCAGGACTGCGGGCCGGCCGAATGCCCGAATGCCGCTGTGTCGGCCCGGGGCCGGACACGGTAGCTGCCGGGTGCGGTGTCCACCCCCCAGCCGTGCGGTAATTCGGCGGCGCTTTCGATCTCGTCGAGCACGATCGCGTTGTCCCGCAGGGTCGGCCCGATCACTCTGAAGTTGCGGCGGCGTAGTTCGTCGACCAGGTGGTGCAGTCCTGCGCCGTCGATCATCCAGGCCATGCCCCCCATCGTGCCCGAAGTGGGCCAGCCATGCGCGGGGCTAAAGTCATCAAAACTGATCTTCCGGCAGCGATTTAGAGCACGCCGGGCGCGGGATCGTGGCCGAGTTGGTGGGCCAGGGCGTCCTCGACGGTGGGCTGGCGAAACCGGTGCGCCAACGCCAGCAGGGCCGCCGGGGTGACCCGCTGGTCGGCCTCGGCAAGTTCGACCGCACCTTGCTTGCCTAGCAGGATCCGCGGCCCGAACGACGGCACCGGAAGCAGTGCGGGCCGCTTCAGGGTCGAGGCCAACGCGCGGGTGTAGTCCTCATTGCGGACCGGGTTGGGCGCCACGGCGTTGACCGGCCCGGCCAGCCGACTGTCATAGATGGCCCGGTAGTAGATGTCGAGCAGGTCGTCGATACCGATCCAGGACAGCCACTGCCGCCCGCTGCCCAACCGCCCACCGAGTCCCGCGGCGAACAATGGGCGCAACAGCTTCAAGGTGCCGCCTGCGGCGGACTGGACGATCCCGGTACGCACCATCACGACCCGTCGGCCGGTGTCCGTCGCGGGCGTGGTGGCCGACTCCCAGTCAGCGACCACGTCGGCCAAAAATCCCTGCCCGCGGGGGCTGTTCTCGTCGAGCAGGGTGTCGCCGCAGTCGTACCCATAGAGGCCGATCGCCGAGGCGCTGACGAACACCCGAAGTCCCGGGGTGGTGGCCGCGACTTCCGCCAGCCGTCGGGTTGGCTCGATGCGCGATTCGCGGATGGCCCTGCGATGTGCCTCGGTGAACCGTCCCGCGATGGACTCCCCGGCCAGATGCACCAGTGCGTCCACGCCGGAGAGTAGATCGCTGGCAGGATTCGTTGGATCCCAGCGTCGTTCGTTCGCGTTGGCGGGTTCCCCGCGCACCAGCCTGATCACCCGATGGCCGCCGGTGGACAGGAACGCCGACAACGCCGTGCCGACCAGTCCGGACGAGCCGGTGATCGCAACGACGAGTTGTCCGGCCCCCGCCGCGGCAGCGTCGCGGTGGGCGGCGAGATCCTCGGCCAGTTGGCGGTGCCGGTAGGCGAAGGTCGACCGCAGTGCCAGTCCGGGCACGGTGGTGTCGACCTCGTCGTGCACCCGGGTTCGACCCGGGCCGGCCGCGCTGAATCTGTGGATGTGCCGCCACCACCCGATGACCCGGGGCGGCATCGTCATCAACCCGTCGGAGGACAGTACGTCGACGAACTGGTGGGGCGGGTCGTATCCTGCCGGGTCGTGCTGGGCGACCCACCGCAGGCCGCCCGGCAAGCCGAGGATCGCTGTTCCATCGGCCAGCGACTCGGTCTCCTTGACCACCCGCATCGGCTGCCATGGCGGTACGAGTCGGCGCATGGCTCCGGGGCGGGTGTGCCAGGCGAACACCTCGTCAAGCGGATGATCGACGATGCTGGCGTACTGGATACCCATCAGGCCCTTTCAGGCACCCGGATCAATGGCCACGGGGTTCGTCAGTGGCCTCGGGATCCTGCGCCTCGATGTACTCGGTGCCCTCAGAGTACGTGTACACGGTGTCGGCGCTTCCCTCGGCGCTTACGACGTAGCGGATCTCAGTAGCCGCGGTCTCTGCGTCCGCGTCCGGTCCCTCCTCGGCGGTGTCGATGATGTACGCCTCGGTTGCGTCGGACTCGTCGGACTGCTCAAACGCGTCATCAATGACGATGAGGTCGGTGGCGCCGTCGTCTTCGATGGATTCCTCAGTGACCACGTGGATAGCGGCTTCCTCAGCCGGTTCGGGGAACTCGGCTTCATCGTCGCTGGGCAAGTCGTAGTCCGGTTCGTCGTAGACCAATTCGTCGGGATGGTCCTCGGCGGCAATCGGCGAGGCTTGCGCGGAAACCTCTGTGTCGTATTGGGTCGCCGCGGAAACCTCTGTGTCGTAGTGGGTTTCCGCGTCGGCGACATCGAGATCTTCTTCAGCCGTCTCGATGAACTCGATTGCGCCGACGGGTTCGATGCTTTGAGCCGGCTCGATGACTTCGGTGGTTTCAACCGCCGAAGGATCGGCGGCAACGGCTGGCAGAACCGTCCGGGAGCGCTCCCGGATCGCGTCCACGACCAGAGTCAGGATGCCGAGGCCGCTGGCTCCGATGCACACCCACGCGACGACCTCGTTGCTGGTCACCACGGCGGTGATCAGGGCCGCCAGGCCGATCACCGCAAAAACCAACGCGACGATCAGCATGGGTCAGCTCTCCACTGGGTCGGGCGTTGATTCGAGGTCCTCACCAGCGGCTCCCGGCAGGCACCCCGTTAGTACTGGGTGTAGCCGACGTCGCCGGTGTCCACGGGGGCGGCCGAGCCGCGTTGACCCAACTCCTCAAGCTGGGACTCCAGATAGGTCTTCAACCGGGTGCGGTACTCCCGCTCGAAGGTCCGAAGCTGCTCCAGCCGGCCCTCGAGGACGGACCGCTGCTGGTTGATCGTGGACATCACCTCAGTGTGCTTGCGCTCGGCGTCGGCCTGCAGGATGTCGGCCTTCTCCTGAGCCTGGCGCAGCTGGGATTCCGACCGGCTCTGGGCATCGGCCAGCATCGCGTCGGCCCGCTGCCGGGCCTCGTTCACAGTGGTGTCGGCGATATAACGCGCCTCCGAGACGATCTGCTCGGCGCTGGCGTGCGCGTCGGAGAGCAGCTTGTCCGACTCTGCCCGCGCCGTAGTGGTCAGCCGGTCGGCGGTGTCCTGAGCCAGGCTCAGCACCCGTGCGGCCTTGAGTGCCTGATCCTCCGCCAGCTCGGTAGTCTCGACCACCGTCTGCACCACGACAGGTTCCGGCTGCGGCTGATAGAGCGGGATGGCTTGGGTCGCTTGGATAGCACTAGACCGCGCCGCGACCAACTCGGAGTCGAGTTCACTCACGCGTTGCCGCAGGTCGGCATTCTCCTCGACAAGCCGGGCAAGCTCGCTCTCCACCAGATCGAGGAAGGCGTCAACCTCATCCTCGTTGTAGCCACGTTTGCCGATGGGCGGCTTGCTGAACGCCACATTGTGCACGTCGGCCGGTGTGAGTGGCATTATTGCCCCTTCCAATCTGGGACTCCTGGTTAGGACCGTCCTGCAGTGTAGAACGAGTTACTGGTCGTTCCGAACTGTAACTGGCGTCCATCCTGTCACACCAGACGCGCCGGTTACAGAGTTGCCTCGAATTAAGAACGATTTTCAGAGATTCGCCAGCAGCCCCGAAAGTCGGCGCCTCCCCGAGTTTCGCGGCGTTACGCCGCTGCCCCGAAGGCCAACTGCATGCCGAGGAAGGCCAGCAACAGCAGCACCATGATCGAGAAATCCAGCCGCACCGCACCGATGGTGAGCTGCGGAATAACCCGACGTAACAACTTGACCGGCGGGTCGGTGAGGGTCATGATCGCCTCGAGGACCACCACCGTCGCGCCGCGAGGATGCCAGTCCCGGCTGAAGGACCGGATGAACTCAACGACGATGCGGGCGATAAGGAGCAACCAGAACACGAAGAGCGCAAAGCCGACAATCTCAAAGAACGGCTTCACCTCAGGCTGGTCCTTTTCATCACGGCGCGGTCGGACTGCGGCGCCAGGGTAAACCGGCGCGCAGTCAGCCTACCTACTCCAGCGCCCGGCCCGGCGCTCACTGATAGCTGTAGAACCCAGCCTCGGCGATCCGGCGGCGCTCCTCAGCAGTGACGTCGACGTCGGCCGGCGCGAGCAGGAACACCTTGGTGGCGACCTTGTCGAAGGATCCGCGCAAAGCGAAGGCCAGACCGGCGGCGAAGTCGACGAGCCGTTTTGCGTCGGCGTTGTCCATGGAGACCAGATCCATGATGACCGGCTGGCCATCCCGGAAGCGCTCGCCGATAGTGCGGGCCTCGTTGTAGTCCTTGGGGCGCAGCGTGGTGATCTTCGACAGCGGGCTGCCTTCTTCGAACAGCACGGCCATCCG
This sequence comes from Mycobacterium sp., assembly GCF_044370595.1. Lineage (GTDB taxonomy): Bacteria > Actinomycetota > Actinomycetes > Mycobacteriales > Mycobacteriaceae > Mycobacterium. Next base: position 17,227 of record NZ_JBILVF010000029.1, on the reverse strand, counting down.
GCGCGGATCCATCGCCAGGGCCCCGCGGGTTGAGCCACGGAGTGCGCCGAAGCGAGCGGCGTGCGGACGGTCGAACTCGCGGCCGCGGAACCGCGGCTCTTCGGAATAGCCGGCCGTGCGGAATCCGCCGGTGGTGGCCGGGTAGTCGGCCTCATGGTCGTCGTACTCGCGTCCCATCCGGGGATCGTCGTACCGTGCGCTTGCGCGGACATCGTCGTAGCGGCCTGCGGCCCGCGGATCCTCGTAGCCTTCATCGGCGAACCGGTCGTTGCGCCGAGAGAAACCGCGACCCCGGCCGGTGTCGCGCTCATCGTCCTCGTAGTACTCATCGTCATAGTCGTCCATCGGCGCCATGCCGAAATAAGCCTTGACTTTGTGCAGAGTGCTCATCCTCGTGACCCTTCTAAAGCTGAGTAGGTGTCTGTGGTGCTAGTTGTTCGTGATGAACCTGTGACTGGAGTGACTACTCAGGGAGACGTTAGAGGACGTTTGCCCATCAGCGCCGTACCGACACGCACACACGTTGAACCGTGTCGCACCGCGACTTCGAGGTCGTCGGACATGCCGGCCGACAGTTCAGTGGCTCCCGGGTGGGTGCGCTGGATCCGTCGATGCTCCTCGGACAGCGCAGAAAAGGCGGCATCCGGGTCGGCGCCCAGCGGCGGAACGGCCATCAGACCGACCAACTCCAAGGCCTGCGAGTCGGCAACTTGAGCACAAATCCGGTCGACGGCGGCGGAGTCGGAGATGTCGACCCCGCCGCGGGTGGTGTCGCCGTCAAGGCTGATCTGGACGAACACGCGCAGCGACCGACTGCGGTGGCCGTCCCCGATCGCGTCCGCGGCGGCCCTCCCCAGCGCCTCGGCCACCCGGTCGGTCGATACCGAATGGACGGTGTCGGCCCAGGCCGCAATGCTTTTGGCCTTATTGCGCTGAATCTGACCGACCATGTGCCAGTGGGCCGGAACCGGTTCGCCGGATCCGGCGATCAGCCGGTCCAACTCGGCGATCTTCGCCGTAGCCTCCTGCTCGCGGGACTCCCCGAACGCCCGGCATCCCAACCGCCACAGGATGGCGACGTCGGTGGCCGGAAAGAACTTGGTGATCGGAAGCAGCATGATGTCCTCGACCGGTCGGCCGGCCGCGTCGGCGGCCCTGACCAACCGGGCGCGCAACACCGCCAGTGCGGCCGTCAACTCCCCCACCCGTTCGTCTGGGACGGCCCCGGTCACGGCGTCACTCCATCCACACCAGCGAGGCCAGTCGCCCGGTCGGATTGTCCCGACGGTGGCTGAACAGGGCGGGGTCTGCTGCGGTACAGCGCGGGTCGATGTCGATGGCCGTCACGCCGGCGGTGCGGAGTTGGCGTGCGATGCCGGCCCTGAGGTCCAGCGCCGGAGTCCCGCGACTGGTGGTGGTCCGACTGCCGGGTAGCCGGGACTCAACGTCAGCCGCCATCTCCTCGGGCACCTCATAGTTGGCTCCGCCGACCGACGGGCCGAGCAGCACCGAAATGTCCGGCGCATGCGCTCCCCGGGCGAGCATCGCCTCCAGGGTGCGCAGCACCACGCCGCTGGCCGCACCGACTCGCCCGGCATGGGCGGCCCCGACCACCCCGGCGCGAGCATCGGCCAGCAGAACGGGCACACAATCGGCGGTCACCACGGCCAACGCCAGCCGCGGCACTGTGGTCACCAGCGCGTCGGTGGCGTCGTAGGGCTTCGTGCCCGGCGCATCGACGACTTCGACGTGGGCGGAATGCACCTGGTTCATCCACACCACATGATCAGCCGGCAATCCGACTGCCGACGCCAATCGGGCGCGGTTGGCCGCTACCGCGGCGGGGTCGTCACCGACGTGGTCACCGAGGTTGAAGGAGTCATACGGCGGTGCCGACACTCCGCCGGACCGGGTGGTGGTGACACGGCGGACGCGGACGGTCACAGTCGTCGAATCCTCCGCAGGCTCTGGTGGGCGCGGTCAGTGCCGCATGAAGGGCGGCACATCGACGTCGTCATCCTCGTCGCCGAAGGGCGATGAGCCGTTAGTGCGCGCCGAGACGGCAGTGAGCGGCTCGAGCGGCTCGAACAGCGGTGAACTACTCACCTGACCAGCGCTGGCAGGGGCGAAGGTGTGGGTGGTGGACACCGTCGGCGGGGGCGGTGTCGGGGCGGCAGCCACTGCGGGGGCTGTCTCGACGGTCTCAACAGCCACGGGGGCGGTGGCCGGGCCGGTGGTGGCCTCACCGATGATGATCGGCTTGCGGCTGGCGCTATTGGCGTCGAAGCCCGCGGCGATGACCGTGACGCGCACCTCGTCACCCAGCGAGTCATCGATGACGGTGCCGAAGATGATGTTCGCGTCGGTGTGAGCGGCTTCCTGGACCAGCGACGCCGCCTCGTTGATCTCGAAGAGCCCCAGGTCGCTGCCGCCGGCAATGGACATCAGCACACCCTGCGCGCCTTCCATCGAGGCCTCCAACAGCGGCGAATTGATGGCCGTCTCGGCTGCCTTGATGGCGCGGCCGTCCCCGCGGGCCGAGCCGATTCCCATCAGCGCGGTGCCGGCACCGCTCATCACGCCCTTGACGTCGGCGAAGTCGACGTTGATCAGACCGGGGGTGGTGATCAGATCGGTGATGCCCTGCACACCGTTGAGCAGTACCTCATCAGCGCTGCGGAACGCGTCCATCAACGAGACATTCGCATCACCCATCTGCAGCAGACGGTCGTTGGGGATCACGATCAGGGTGTCGCAACTCTCCCGCAGTGCGGAAATGCCGGCCTCGGCCTGGCCGGCCCGGCGCTTACCCTCGAAGGAGAACGGTCGGGTCACCACGCCGACCGTCAGCGCTCCGAGTTTGCGGGCGATATTGGCCACCACCGGTGCGCCGCCGGTACCGGTCCCTCCGCCCTCGCCGGCGGTGACGAACACCATGTCCGCGCCGCGCAGCAGTTCTTCGATTTCATCCTTGGCGTCCTCGGCCGCCTTGCGACCCACATCGGGGTCCGCTCCGGCGCCCAGTCCACGGGTGGAGTCCCGGCCGACGTCGAGTTTGACGTCGGCGTCGCTCATGAGAAGAGCCTGGGCGTCGGTATTGATGGCGATGAACTCAACGCCTTTGAGTCCCTGCTCGATCATCCGGTTGACGGCATTCACGCCGCCACCGCCAATGCCAACGACCTTGATGACGGCGAGATAGTTATGCGGGGGGGTCATCGGTGTGGTCTTCCTCCGGTGGTGGGACTGTGCGCCCGGTGGGTGGATGTGTGGCCTGCCCGCGACTTCCCTTGGGAAAACCCTCAACCTCAACCAGAGGCTTAGAGTTATGTCAAGTTGTTCGCTATTGAGAACGGTAGGACCGGTGCGCTGAGGATGTGGGAGGCGCGCCCGCGTGTCGGCCGGAAATTTCCCACCAGGTCTCGTGCCGAGCGACCTACTGAACAGTGGGCAGATCAGGACTGGACACGTCGTAGATGCGACCGGGCTGGGTCAACAGCGCGGCCAGTTTTTCGGCCTTCTCCTGCGTGCGGTCGGTGGTCCCCCAGACCACGGTGCGGCCGTCGTGCAGCGTCAGGGTGATCGACGCCACCGAGGGGGCCGCCACCCGGCCGACCTGCGCCACCACCTCAGGCCGCAGAGCCGTCAACACCTGCAGGGCAGCCCGAGTCGGCGGGTCGGCGGGGCCGGGGTTGTTGACGTCGAGATACGCCAGCCCAGGCGGTGGCGGAGCTGTTACGAAGTCGACACCGTCCCGGTCAAACAGGTGCGGTCCGTCCGGAAAGTCTCTGAACGCCACAGGGATCCGCTCGGAAATGGTGATCCGCACCGCGGACGGATACTCCCGCTGGACTCGGGCACTGGCGACCCGGCGGATGCCGGCCACCCGGTCGGCTATCTCATCGGTGTTCATCTGCAAAAGCGGAGTGCCCAGTTGCACCGCGGCCGCCGCGACGACCTCCTCGGTAGGTACGGCCCCCGTACCAACGATGACCAGGGCCCGGGCCGACATCAGCGGGGTGAAATAAAGGACCAGCCCCAGCGCCACGCTGAGCAGCGAAAGCAGCGTCACCCAGATGAACAGCTTGAGTCCCTTGACGCTGCGGGCCGCGTCCCGGGGCTGCTCGGTACCGATCTGCCCGCGGGCCCGGCGCTTGGCCTCCCGGCGGGCTTGTTCGATCGCCATCGCCCGCTGCTGGGCGGCGCGACGCTCGGCGCGTTCCCGGCGCGCCCGCCGGCGCGGGCCCTCGAGATCGACCACGGCGTCGGCCGCAGCATCAGCCGCGTCGGCGGGACTCGTCGCGTCGGGCGCGGCCTCCGGGCTGTCCGGCGCAGACTCGGCCTCGAAATCGTCGAAACCGTCGAGTTCCTCGTAATCAGCCTCGGTACCGTCGGGGCGGTGCTCTGCGGCGTCAGCAGCCGTATCGGTCTGGCTCTCGGGCGGTGTGACGTCGTCGGCGGTATCGGATCGGTCCGATCTCATCGACTACATCCCCGGCTCACCGGCGCGGGCATTGAGCACCGTGATGATCTCCGGCCCCAGCATGGTGACGTCGCCGGCGCCCATGGTCACGACCACATCACCGGGCCCGGCCACGGCGGCGACTTGCCTTGCCACCGAGGAGAAGTCAGGCAGGTAGCGCACCGGCACGCTGACGTGTTCGGCGATGGTGGCGCCACTGACACCGGTGAGCGGCTGCTCGCGTGCGGCGTACACATCCAGGACGAAAACCTTGTCGGCGATGTCCAGCGCCGCTGCGAAATCGCGCGCGAAAGCTTTGGTACGGGAATACAGATGCGGTTGGAAAACAACGATGCTGTTGCCTCCGCTCGCACTGGGCCGCCCAGCGTGGTCGTGGCGGGCAACGGCGCGAAGTGCGGTAAGAGCGGCACGCACCTCCGTCGGGTGGTGGGCATAATCGTCGAATACCCGCACCCCATTGGCGGTCCCGACCAGTTCGAATCGTCGACGCACACCTTCGAATCCGGCCAACGCGTCCAGAATTTGCTCGACCGGGGCGCCGGCCTCGGCGGCGGCCAGCAGTGCGGCCAGTGCGTTGAGCGCCATATGCCGGCCCGGAACCGCCAGGCGCATCGCCCGCGGGTGGGCTTCCCCGGCCAACTGGATGTGCGCCACCGCCCCGGTTCCGTGCTGTTCCCAGCTGATCAGTTCGCCGGCCAGCCCCGCATTGGGCGCCGGTGCGCTGCCGTATCGCAACACCCGCGCCCCCAGGGCCTCGCTGCGATCGGCGAGTGCGGCGGCGCCGGGGTCATCAGCACAAACCACCAGGGCCCCCCCTGGTTCCAGTCGTCCGATGAACTGGTCGAACACTGCGGTATAGGCCTCTGCGGTGCCGAAGAAGTCGAGGTGGTCGGCTTCGATGTTGGTGACCACCGCCACGTTCGGGCTGTACTCCAGCAGCGACCCGTCACTCTCGTCGGCTTCGGCCACGAACACCTCGCCGCTGCCGTGGTGGGCGTTGGTACCCGCCTCGCCGAGGTCACCGCCGACAGCGAAGGACGGATCAAATCCGCTGTGTTGCAGCGCAACAATCAGCATCGAGGTGGTGGTGGTCTTCCCGTGCGTACCGGTCACCAACAAGGTGCGATTGCCGGCCATCAGCTTGGCCAGCACGGCGGGGCGCAGGATCACCGGGACGGCACGCCGGCGCGCCTCCACCAGTTCGGGGTTGGTCTTGGGGATGGCGGCATGGGTGGTGATCACCGCGGTGGGCCCGCCTGGCAGCAGATCGAGGTTGGCCGCGTCGTGGCCGATGGCGATCTGTGCACCGCGGGCCCGAAGGGCGGCCACGCCACGGGATTCCTTGGCATCCGAACCGGATACCAACGCCCCCCGGTCGAGCATGATTCGGGCGATGCCTGACATTCCGGCTCCCCCGATGCCGACCATGTGGACCCGCTCAAGCTCCGGCGGCAGCGCGGGGGTCATCGACGCGCTCCCCGGCCGGTTCGGGCGACGTCAAGGACGATGTCGGCAATCCGCCGGGCGGCATCGCGGTGGCCGACCCCTGCCGCGGCCGCGGTCATCGCCGCCAGCCGCGGAGCGTCGGTGATCAGTGCCACCACCTCGCCGGCCACATAGGACGGGGTCAGGTCGGCGTCGGCGACCAGCACACCGCCGCCTGCCTGGACCACCGGCAAGGCGTTGAGCCGCTGTTCGCCGTTGCCGATAGGAAGCGGGACGTACACCGCGGGTAGCCCAACGGCGGAGACCTCCGCCACGGTCATGGCCCCGGATCGACAGATCGCCAGATCCGCTGCCGCATAAGCCAGATCCATCCGACTCAGGTAGGGCACCGCGACGTAGGGCGGATCGCCCGGTCGGGGGTCGGGCAGGTCCAGGGTGTTCTTGGGGCCGTGCGCATGCAGCACCGCTACCCCGGCAGCGGCCAGGTCTGCGGCGGCCGCCGACACCGCCCGATTGATCGAGACCGCGCCCTGGGATCCACCGAACACCAGCAGCACCCGTGCATCGCCGGCCAAGCCGAAGTGGGCGCGTGCCTCGGCGCGCAGCGCTGACCGGTCCAGGCCGGTGATCGAGGCGCGCAGCGGCATCCCGACCACCTCGGCGTGGGCCAGGCCCGAACCGGTTACCGCCGCCAGGACCCGGCGGGCCCACCGGGCACCGAGCCGGTTGGCCAGCCCGGCGCGGGCGTTGGCCTCGTGCACCACCACGGGCACCCGGCCCCGCGCGGCGAGGTAGGCGGGCACCGCCACGTACCCGCCGAAGCCCACCACTACGTCGGCGTCGACCGCCTCCAGCACAGCCCGGGTCTCTCTGACGGAGCGGCGCACCCGCATCGGCAATCGGAGCAGGTCGAGGTTGAGTCTGCGGGGCAACGGAACCGGCGTGACCAGCCGCAGTTCGTACCCCCGTTCGGTCACCAGCCTGGTCTCCAGGCCACGCGCGGTTCCCAATGCAGCGATACCGACACCCGGGTGCGCCGCACTCAGCGCATCGGCGACGGCCAGGGCTGGTTCCACATGGCCGGCGGTTCCGCCGCCGGCCAGCACCACCGACACCGCGTCCTGACGCGATCCGTCGACGCCTGAGTCACGGCGACCCACACCGCCGTCGACCCCAGAGACACTCACCCGTAACGCTGACCTTCCAGTACGCGGGACCGTTTGTCCCCGTGCGGCATACCGCCCCTTGCCGTGGCGGCACGCTTCTGCTGCCCGGTGCCGACCTGCTGTCCGGCGCGGCGCGAGGCGCCTCCATCATGCCCCGACCGGCGCGGCGCGCCGTGTACTGTCCCCGCTTTGGCCGTGCGCCCGGTCCGGCCCCGCACCGCCGCACCCCGGGCCGGCTTGGCCGGCTTGGCCGGCTTGCCTGCCTTGGCCGGCGGCCGGGCCGGTTTCCCGGATTCCGCACGGGACTCCAAGCGATCCCGCAGGACCTCCACCCGGCTGGGCAGGTACGGCTCCGGCAGTGGCAAGCGCAGTAGCCGATTCATTCTATCGTCGCGGCCGGCCTGCAGTGCCGCGACCGCATCGGGTTCGTGGCGTGCCGCGTTGGCCATCAGCCCGATCATGAAAAGAGTTGTTGCCGTTGACGTCCCGCCAGCTGAGATCAGGGGGAGCTGAATGCCCGTGACCGGAAGTAGGCCAATCACGTAGCCGACGTTGATGAACACCTGCCCGATCACCCAGGCGGTGGTGGTTGCGGTCAGTAGTCGCAGGAACGGATCGGTGGACCGCCTGGCGATCCGCAGCCCGGTATAGGCGAACAGGCCGAACAGGCACAGCAACCCGAAGGCGCCGATGAATCCCAACTCCTCGCCGATGATCGCGAAGATGAAGTCGTTGTGGGCATTGGGCAGGTAGTTCCACTTGGCCGCGCCCTGACCCAGGCCGTCGCCGAAAACACCGCCGTTGGCCAGCGCGAACTTGGCCTGGCGGGCCTGATAGCCGGCACCCTGGAGGTCAGCGTTGGGGTCCAGCCAGGAACTCACCCGGGCGGATCGGTAGCCCTCCGACACCGCCAGGATCGCCGCCGCGGCAATGGTGGCCAGGAGCGAACTGACGAAAACTTTCAACGGCAGACCGCCGAACCAGAGCAGGGCCAGCAGAATGATTCCCAGCGACACCGTCTGGCCCAGGTCGGGCTGGGCGACGATCAGGGCCAGGGCGATGACCGCCGCCGGGATCAGGGGGACCAGCATCTCGCGCAGCGAGGCCCGCTCCATGCGCCGGGCTGCCAACAGATGCGCCCCCCAGATGACGAAGGCGATCTTGGCCAATTCGGAGGGTTGCATGGACAAGCCGCCGAACACAAACCAGCCCCGGGTGCCGTTGGCGACACGGCCGATGCCGGGGATGAGGACTAAAACCAGCATGACGACCGTCGTGGCAAAGCCGGCAAAAGCCATGCGGCGCAGGAAACGAACGGGCAGCCGCAACGCAATCCAACAGGCGAAGAGCCCCAGGACCGCCCACATCACCTGCCGCACGAAAATGGACCAGGGACTGCCGTCTTCGTCATAGGAATGCACGCCGGAGGCCGACAGCACCATGATGAGCCCCAGGGTTGTCAGCAGGGCCGCGACGGAGACCACCAGATGGAAGGACGTCATCGGCCGGGCCAGCCAGGCACCGAACTGGGCTGGCGGGGCGAATCGAGGCTTGCGAGCCGAGTTCGGCGGTTCACCGGCAACGTTGCCGGTGCGCTCAGCGCCCCGGCGGATGAGCCGGGACCACAGCCTGCCCATGGCGCTAACGGGCCTGGACGGCCTGCGCGAAGGCCTCACCGCGGTCGGCGTATCCGGCGAACTGGTCGAAGGAGGCACCCGCCGGTGCCAGCAGGACCGTGTCGCCGGGGCGCGCGAGGCTTCCCGCCGCGTCGACGGCCTCGGCCATGACCCGACGGCCGAGTCCCGGGCCGGAGGCGTCGATCACTCGAATCCCACCAGTAACACTGGACTCATTTGTCTCATGCACCTCAGCATCCTCCCGCGTCACAACCTGGATCACGGGGACATCGGGTGCGTGTCGCGATAACGCCTTGACAAAGGCACCGCGATCACGGCCGATCACGACCACACCGGCCAACCGGTCGGCGACCCGTGCGACGGCCTGCTCGACCGACGCACCTTTGAGCATCCCGCCGGCCACCCACACCACCCGCGGAAAGGCCAGGATCGACGCCTCGGCGGCGTGCGGATTGGTGGCCTTGGAATCGTCGACATAGTGCACCCCGGCGACCACCCCGACCGGCTCGGACCGGTGTCGACCGACCCGGAAGTCGGCCAGGGCCGATGCGATCGCCGGCGCCGGAACGTCCACCGCGCGCGCCAAGGCTGCGGCCCCGAGCGCATCCAGCACGCCCACCGGCCCCGCCACCGGGATCGAATCGACCCCAGCCAACACCAGTTCCTCATCGAACACCCGGTCCACCAGCATCCCGTCGCGCACACCGAATTCGCCGCGTGCGGGCTCACCCAGCCGGAAACCCGCCTTCACCGGCGCCGCGGCCCGCGGCAGCAGCGCGCTGGCGGCCGGGTCATCGAGGCCGACGACGGCAACCCGGCCATCCAGCGCCCGGGCCTTGGCCGCGGCGTAGGCCTCGAAGCTGCCGTGCCAGTCAAGGTGGTCTTCGGCGACGTTGAGCACCACCCCGGCCTCCGGACGCAACGACGGCGCCCAGTGCAATTGGAAACTGGACACCTCGACCGCCAGGACCTCGGCCGGCCGCGGGAGTACGTCGAGCACCGGTTCGCCGATGTTCCCGCACAGGACGGCCCGTTGGCCGCCCGCGATCAGCATGTCGTAGAGCATCGAGGTGGTGGTGGTCTTGCCGTTGGTGCCGGTCACCACCAGCCAGCGCCTCGGCGGACCGTAGCGGCCGGCCGCATCCAGCCGCCAGGCCAGTTCGACGTCACCCCAGATAGGGACGTCCGCACTCGCGGCGGCGACCAGCACCGGAGCGGTCGGCGGGAATCCGGGGCTGGTCACCACGAGGTCGAACTCGCCCGCGCGCGCGGTCGCCTCGTCGGTGGTGCAGAACTGCACATCGCCGAGTGCGTGGGCGGCGGCAGGGTCGTCATCGCAGACCGAGAGTTGCACGTCCCAGGGTTGCAGCGCGGCCACCACCGCCCGGCCGGTGACCCGCGCACCGGTCACCAGCACGCGGGCTTCGGGCCCCAGCAGTGCCAGATCCGGATGGGCGCCGCGCGCCGGTTGACCGTCCATCAATCACCGATGGCGGTCAGCCACTCGCTGTAGAACAGCGCCACCCCAAGCCCGCAGGCGATCGCGGTGAGCAGCCAGAACCGGATGATCACCGTGGTTTCAGCCCAGCCGACGAGTTCGAAGTGGTGGTGGAATGGCGCCATCCGGAACACCCGGCGCCCGGTGGACCGAAAGGCGATGATCTGGATGACCACCGAGGTCACCTCGGCGACGAACAGCGCGCCGATCACCACTGCGAGCACCACGGTGCGACTGGTGACCGACAGACCGGCGATGATCCCGCCGAGGGCCAGCGACCCGGTGTCGCCCATGAAGATTTTCGCCGGCGCGGCGTTCCACCACAGAAATCCGGTGCACGCCCCGGCGGTGGCGGCGGCGATGATCGCCAGATCCAGCGGATCACGGACGTTGTAGCAGCCCAACTCGGGCGCGGTGGCGCAGGCATTGCGGTATTGCCAGAACGTGATCAGCACATAGGCGGCGCTGACCATCGCCATGGCACCTGCGGCCAGACCGTCCAGGCCGTCGGTGAAGTTCACCGCGTTCCCCCACGCGTTGACCACGACGACCATGAAGAGGACGAAAAGCACGGGAGGTAGTGCGACGGTGGATATCTCGCGGACGTAGGAGAGCTGGTTGGAGGCCGGAGTCAGCCCTTCGGAGTTGGCGAACTGCAACACCAGAATGCCGAACAAGACCGCGACGGTGATCTGCCCGACCGTCTTGGCGGTCTTGTTCAGGCCGAGGTTGCGGGACCGGCGGATCTTGATCAGATCGTCGAGGAAGCCCACCCCGCCCAGTGCGGTGGCCAGCCCGAGGACCAACAACCCGGAGGCCGACGGTCCCATGCCGTCCAGCGCCAGTCCGACCAGATGGGTGCCGAAGTAACCGGCCCAGATACCCGCCACGATGGCCACCCCACCCATCGACGGGGTGCCGCGCTTGGTTTTGTGGCTGGGCGGGCCGTCCTCGCGAATCTCCTGGCCGAATCCCTGCCGGGTGAATAGCCGGATCAGCGCGGGCGTCAGCAGGATCGACACCATCAGCGAGATGAACAGCGCGATCAGGATCTGTCTCATGCGGGCACGTCCAGGAGAGCTTCCGCCAGCGCGCCCAGCCCCGCGGCGTTGGAGGCTTTGACCAACACCACATCGCCGGGGCCGAGCTCGTCGCGCAGCAACTCCAGCGCGGTTTCCACGTCGGGGACCACGACCGACTCCGACCCCCAGGATCCCTCCATGACCGCCCCGTGGTGCATGGCGCTCATAGACCTCCCAGTGCCGACGACGATCAGTCGAGAGATATCTAAGCGCACCGCAAGCCGACCGACGCGGTCGTGCTCGGTTATCGAGTCCTCCCCCAGTTCACCCATCTCCCCGAGCACTGCCCAACTGCGTTTGCCCGCCCCGCGGGCCATGGCGGCCAGCGCCTGCAATCCGGCCCGCATCGAGTCCGGGTTGGCGTTATAGGCGTCGTTGATGACGGTCACTCCGTCGGATCGGGTGTGGACCTCCATCCGGTGCCGGGATGCCGGTGCCGCCCCGGCCAACGCGTCGGCCACCTGCTGAAGGCCGGCGCCGCACTCCAGGGCCACTGCCGCCGCGGAGAGTGCGTTGGAGACCTGGTGTTCGCCGTGCACCGCCAGGGCGACCGGCACCGCCCCGCCGGCGGCCCGCAGGGTGAAACGCGGGCGGGCGAGTTCGTCGAGTTCGACGTCCTCGGCCCGCACATCGGCTGACGCGGAGCGGCCCACGGTGACGACCCGCGCCGAGGTCTGGGCGGCCATCGCCGCAACAACCGAGTCGTCAGCGTTGAGCACAACCACCCCGGAAGACGGGACGGCTTGCACCAGTTCGGCTTTCGTCGTCGCGATCACCTCGCGGGAGCCGAACTCACCCAGATGAGCGGTGCCGACGTTGAGCACCACCGCGATGGCCGGCGGCGCGATGGTGGCCAGTGCGGCGATGTTGCCGGGGTGCCGGGCCGACATCTCCAGCACCAGGTAGTCGGTCTCCCGGGTGGCCCGCAACACCGTCCAGGGGTGGCCCAGTTCGTTGTTGAACGAACCGGGCGGAGCCACCACCTCCCCGAGTGGCCGCAGGACCGCCGCGATCAGGTCCTTGGTTGAGGTCTTGCCGGAGGATCCGGTGATCCCCACGATCCGAAGGCCGCAGTCCACCAACTCGGCGGCCACCGCTGCGGCCAGTTTGGCCAGCGCCGACAGCACCGCGGCACCTGAACCGTCGGTGTCGTGTTCGAGCACACCGGCGTGGGCGTCGGATGCCGCGGCAGGCGGGACGACGATGGCCGGCACCCCCACCGGGCGGGCCGCCAGGACCGCCACCGCACCGGCGGCCACGGCACCCGGGGCGAAGTCGTGGCCGTCGGCGCGGGCGCCGGGCAGCGCCAGGAACAACCCGCCCGGCGTCACCGCGCGGGAGTCGAACTCCACGGTTCCGGTCACCCGGGTGGCCGCCGCGTCGGCGGGGCTGATGTCGGCGAGGTGGCCGCCGACGATGTCGGCGATCTGAGCGAGGGTCACATCGATCACTGTGCGGTCCTCTCAGCGATCATGTCGGCGATCTCGTCGATGGCGGCGGCCAGCTCCTCGCGATCGTCGAATGGCCGGGTCTGCCCACCCCCGGTTTGGCCGCTCTCATGCCCTTTGCCGGCGATCACCACCACATCACCGCGGCGGGCCCAGCCGACGGCGTGGGCGATCGCGCGCCGGCGGTCGCCGATCTCGACCACCTCGACGACCTCCGCCGTCGTGCCACGGTAAGCCCGCCGCGCCCCGGCGACGATAGCCGACCGGATCAGATCCGGGTCCTCGTCGCGGGGGTTGTCGTCGGTGACGACCACCAGGTCGGCAAGTTCGCCGGCCACCTCGCCCATCGGCTCGCGTTTGCCGGGGTCGCGGTTACCGCCGGCGCCGAAGACCACCGCCAGCCGCCCATCCGGGCGGCGCAGGGTCTCCAGAACCGCGCGCAGCGCCCCCGGCTTGTGGGCGTAGTCGACCACCGCCAGGAAGTCCTGCCCGCGGTCGACGAGTTCCAGCCGGCCGGGTACGGCGGCGGTGCGAAGACCGGGCGAGGCCTGCTCGGGAGAGACACCGACGATGTCGAGCATGGCCAGTGCCAACAGGGCGTTGGCGACGTTGTACCGGCCAGGCAGCCGGATTCCCAATCGGTGGTGCACGCCTGCCGGGTCGACGGCGGTGAACTCCTGTAAGCCGCTGTCGAGCGCTACGAAATCCTCGACGGTCCAGTCGGCGGGGTGCCCCTCGGCGCTGACCGTCACCGCATTGCCGGCCCGCAGTGCCATCGCCCTGCCGGATTCGTCGTCGACGCAGACCACCGCGCGGTGGGCATGCAGCGGTGAAGCCGGATCGAACAACTTGGCCTTGGCATCGAAATAGGCCTCCATTGAGGGATGGAAGTCCAGGTGGTCCCGGGAGAGGTTGGTGAAACCGCCTACCGCAAAACGGATTCCGTCGACCCGCCCCAGTTCCAGAGCATGACTGGAGACTTCCATCACCGCGGTGTCGACGCCTCGTTCGGCCATCACGGCCAGCAGTGCCTGCACGGCCGGGGCCTCCGGCGTGGTCAATGCGCTGGGCACATCCGAGCCCGCGATCCGGACCCCGACGGTGCCGATCATGCCCGCGGTACGTCCGGCGGCCCGCAGGCCGGCTTCGATCAGATGGGCGGTGGTGGTTTTGCCGGAGGTGCCGGTCACCCCGAGAACGACGACCCGGTCCGAGGGATGCCCGTAGACATCAGAGGCCAGTACGCCCAGGACGGATCGGGGCGCCGGGTGCACCAGCACCGGGAGCGGCGCAGGATCACCGAGCAGGCGGTGGATCACCGCGACCCCGGTTGGGTCGGTGAGCACTGCCGCCGCCCCCGCCGCCACCGCTGGGCCGCTGAACTCGGCACCGTGGACGGTTGCGCCAGGCAGTGCGGCGAACAGATCCCCCGGCGCGGCATCCTGGGCGCGCAGCGTCACCCCGCTGATCGGCACCTCCGGGACGGCGATGCCGTCGGCAGGTCGGGCGTTCACCCTGGCCGCCAGCACCGACAACGCCAGCCCGGGGACCGCGACGGGCCGCAGGACATTGGTCACCGCCGGTCACCTCCGCCTTCTCAAGCCCCCGCCGTCTCCAGCCCGCCGTCTCCAGCCCGCCGTCTCCAGCCCGTCGTCATCCAGCCCGGTGGCTAGCCACCCTACCGAGGACCATCGCGCGGATAAGGTCAGGTGGCTTGCAGCATCAACGGCGGGCCGGGGTCCGGCGAGAGGGGGACGTTCTCCCGCTGCATCAGCCAGCCCGCGATGTTGTGGAACAGCGGGGCGGCGGAGTGACCGGGCGAACCGTCGGCGTTGCGCGACGGCGCGTCCATCATCAGACCGATCACGTAGCGCGGATCGTCCGACGGCGCCATCCCCGCGAAGGTGATCCAGTAGACGTCGTCGTAATAGCACCCGCAGGCCGGGTTGATCTGCTGGGCGGTGCCGGTCTTGCCGGCCATCTGGTAACCCGCCACCGCCGCCGCGGGTCCGGTGCCCTGCTGGATTCCCATTGGGTCCCGCTGAACGACTGCGCGCAACATATTGCGCACGGTGCGCGCGGTCTCCGGGGAGACCACCCGGATTCCCTCGGGTTGCTGCTCTTCGGCCCGGCTGCCGTCTGGGGCGATGACGGCCTTGACGATCCGCGGCGGGATTCGCAGACCGTCATTGGCCACCGCCTGGTACATGCCGGCCATCTGCAGCAACGTCATGGAAAGTCCCTGCCCGATCGGCAGATTGGAGAAGGTGCTGCCCGACCACTGGTCGATGGGAGGAACAATCCCGGCGCTCTCGCCCGGCAGGCCGACTCCGGTCCGCTGCCCAAGGCCGAATTTGCCGAGCATCTCGTAGAAGCGTTCCGGCCCCAGCCGCTGGGCCAGCATCAGGGTGCCGACGTTGGAGGACTTGCCGAATACACCGGTGGTGGTCAGCGGAATCACCCCGTGGTCCCAGGCGTCACCGACGGTGACCCCGCCCATGTGGATCGAACCGGGTATCGAGAGCACTTCGTCGGGGTTGGACAGCCCGTACTCGATGGCCGAGGCTGCGGTGACGATCTTGTTGACCGAGCCGGGCTCGAACGGTGAGGTCACCGCCAGGTTGCCGATCTGGCGGTCGGACTGACGGCCGATGTCCTGACTCGGGTCGAAGGTGTTGTCGTTGGCCATCGCCAGCACCTCGCCGGTCTTGGCGTCGAGCACCACGGCGGAGACGTTTCGGGCACCGGAGGCGTCCCGGGCGAGCTGGACCTGCTGCTGAACGTAGAACTGAATGTCGTCGTCCAGCGTCAACTGCACCGTCGAGCCGTTGACCGCCTGGTGGCGGTTGCGGTAGCTACCCGGGATCACCACCCCGTCGGAGCCGCGGTCGTAGGTGACCGAGCCGTCGGCGCCGGCCAGCACCGAGTCCATCGAGTCCTCCAAGCCCAGCAGACCGTGGCCGTCCCAGTCGATACCCCCGACCACATTGGCCGCCAGTGAGCCGCCCGGATACTGCCGCAGATCCTGACGTTCGGCACCCACTTCCGGGTACTTGTCGGTGATGACCGCCGCGACACCGGGGTCCACAGCGCGGGCCAGATAGACGAAAGTCTCGCTACTACGCAGTTTTCTGAGCACCGTCGGGGCATCCGGCTTGTTGTTGAGCGCTGCGGCGACGTCGCGGGCGATGTCGGCCAGCCGCTGGTCCGGATCCGGCGCAGACGGCGCTTTCTGCCGGGCCTCCGCCAACTGTTTGCGGATCTTGGCGGGCTGGAAGGTCAAGGCCCGCGCCTCGGTGGTGAAGGCCAGTTTGTCGAAGTTGCGGTCGACGATGGCGCCCCGCACCGCCTGGTCCACGTCGGTCACCTTCAACTGGCCGGCCGCCTGCGCGCGCAGGCTCGCCGCGCTGGGCACCTGGAGGTTGAACAACTGGGCGGCAGCGAGTATCAGGGCGGCGAATATGACCATGCTGCCAACCCGCACGCGGTAGCCGAATGACGATGTGCCCGAGAGGGTTTTGGTCACAGTCCTGACCCGGCGGGCATTGGCCGCATGGCCCTGACCGCCGGTCATGGGCGGGGGCGAGTCGTGGACGCGTCGCCGCTGGCGGGATCGGGGCCGCGACTGGGGTTTACCGCGGCTCAATGGTGTGCCCCCACCACAGCAGGCCCGATTGCACCATCAGTCACAGAAGTCACAGGAGGCACAGCAGCCACTGTAGGTACTGGCGGTACTGCAAGCGGGGCAAGAGGGGTTCCCAGCGTGTCGCCAACCGGTCCTGGCGGTAGCGGCGGATCCACCGGCGCCAATCCCGGTCCGGGCAGCGGCAACAGCGGCAGCGGACCCGGTGGTGCCGCTCCGGCGTTGCCGTGGACGCTAGCCGGATTCGGCGGTACCGGGCGCAGCACTGGGACCTCCACCTCGGCGCCGGGCTTGGGGGCCGGCCCCGAAGCCGGGCCGGGTTTGGGCGGCATGACCGGGTTCTCATCGGGAAGTTTGAAGTTCAACGGTGGCGGCGGGACGCCCTCCGCGGGCCTTGGCTGCCCGACGACGACCCAGTTGCCAGCCGGATCCTTGACCAGGTGAGCGGTGTCGCGGGATGGGATCATCCCGAGGTTGCGGGCAGCATCGGCCAGTGCCGGGGCGGACTGGGCCTCGAGGACATCACGCTCGAGGGCTTCCTTCTGCTGGGACAGGGCTTCATTGAGCTCCCTGGCACTGCTGAGTTGATAGGACCGTTGCGCGGCGTCGGTGGACAGCCACAGGGTGATTCCCAGACCGACGGCAAGCGCGCCGATCACCAGCACGACAAACGGGATCTTCGCGATCAGTGTGCGCGGGCTCAGGTCGATTCTGGGGATCCGGGCCAGCACCCGTTCCCGCAGCGGTGGACGGATTACTTTCGGTGCCTTGGCCTTCCGGGCCTTGGCGCGCGCCTTGGCCTGGCGGGCGGTCTTTGGCCGGAC